>PWWF01000413.1 GCA_003561595.1 Paracoccaceae bacterium
ATGCTGGCCCCCAGCCCGCGCAGCATGTGCTCCAACACATGGTCATCGCGGATGATCAGGCGATCACCCTCTATCTGGCAGGGCGTGTGGCGGTTGCCGATATGCCAGGCCAGACGCGGCAGATCGCCGGTCACGACCAGAACCGCCTCCTGCGCGGGTTCAATCCGGATGGCGCGCCCGTCCTCAAGTTCGAACCCCCAATAGGCATCGAGATTGGTGACCTCGGGCAGATCGACCAGAAACCCCGCACCGCTGCGCGTGACCAGCCGTTTGCGGCGCATCAGGCGCGCGTCATAATCCATCGCGACCGTATCATCGCAGCGCGCGGGTGCATTGGAGAGCAGGCTAGATGCGGGGGGCAGATCCGTCATGACTGACCTTTCGACAGGATATCACTGTAAACATGTTCCGGCAGGGCATCGCGCTGCAAGCCCATCGCGCGCAGCGCCCCGTCGGGCAGCGCCTCCAGATGGGCGAGGGCGGCCTCGCGCGCGGGGCGGTCCTGTGCAGGGTTGAAGCCCAGGCCTTGCGCGGCAAGATACCAGTCAAGCGCGGCAGATTGCGCCGGGCTGAGCGGGGAGTTCGCGGGGCGATGTCGCATCGAACGCTCCTTGAGGCAGTTCATCCCCTCCCCATGCGCAAGATAACATGAATCGCAGGCATGTGTTCCACACGCCGCGATCACGATTTGCTGCGGTGCAGAAAGATCACGGTTCATCGGCACTGGCCCGCCCCTCAGAACAGAAAGTAGCGCTGCGCAAGCGGCAATTCGCTGGCCGGTTCACAGGTCAGCAATTCGCCATCTGCGCGCACTTCATAGGTTTCGGGGTCCACTTCTATCTGCGGGGTGGCGTCATTCAGGACCAGATCGGATTTCTGCACCCCCCGACACCCCGCAACGGCAAGCGCGTCCTTGGCCAGCCCCAGCGCGTCGCGCACACCTTCCTCTTGCGCGGCCTGGCTGATGAAGGTGACGGCGCTGCGCTCGACCGCGCGGCCAAAGGACCCGAACATCGGGCGCGAATGCATCGGCTGCGGGGTGGGGATAGAGGCATTGGGATCGCCCATCTGCGCGACCATGATGGACCCGCCGATCAGCACCATTTCCGGTTTCGCACCGAAAAACGCGGGCGACCACAGGCACAGATCGGCGCGCTTGCCTTCCTCGATGCTGCCGATATGCGCGCTCAGACCGTGCACGATGGCCGGGTTTATCGTATATTTCGCGATGTAGCGCCGCACGCGCAGATTGTCATTCGCGCCTGCCTCACCATCCAGCCGCCCGCGTTGCAGCTTCATCTTGTGCGCGGTCTGCCATGTGCGGGTGATGACCTCGCCGATCCGCCCCATGGCCTGACTGTCCGAGGAAATCACTGAAAACGCGCCCATATCGTGCAGGATATCCTCGGCGGCGATCGTCTCGCGCCGGATGCGGGATTCGGCAAAAGCCACATCCTCGGGCACCTTGCGGTCCAGATGGTGGCAGACCATCAACATATCGAGATGTTCCTCGATCGTGTTGACCGTGTAGGGCATGGTCGGGTTGGTGGATGACGGCAGGATGTTCTGGCTGCTGACCACCTTGATGATATCGGGCGCATGGCCCCCGCCCGCGCCCTCGGTGTGAAAGGCGTGGATGGTGCGCCCGCCAATGGCCTTGATCGTGTTTTCCACAAAGCCCGATTCGTTCAGTGTATCCGTGTGGATCATGACCTGAATATCGGTCGCCTCGGCCACGGACAGGCAGCAATCGATGGCTGCCGGGGTGGTGCCCCAATCCTCGTGCAGTTTCAGCGCGCAGGCCCCGGCGCGCACCTGTTCGTGCAGCGCATCGGGCAGTGACGCATTGCCCTTGCCCGCAAAGGCCAGGTTCATGGCAAAGGCATCCGCCGCCTGCAGCATCCGCCCGATATGCCAGGGCCCCGGTGTGCAGGTGGTGGCCAACGTGCCATGCGCGGGGCCAGTGCCCCCGCCCAGCATGGTCGTCAGGCCGGAATGCAACGCATCGTCAATCTGCTGCGGGCAGATGAAATGGATATGCGCGTCAAAGCCCCCGGCAGTCACGATCTTGCCCTCGGCGGCGATGATCTCGGTGCCCGGTCCGATGATGACATCGACACCGGGTTGCGTGTCGGGGTTGCCCGCCTTGCCGATCTTGTGGATGCGCCCGTCGCGCAAGCCGATATCGGCCTTGTAGATGCCGCTATGGTCCACGATCAGCGCATTGGTGATGACCGTGTCCATGGCCCCGGCCTCGCGCGTGATCTGGGACTGGCCCATCCCGTCGCGGATGACCTTGCCGCCGCCGAACTTGACCTCTTCGCCGTGGCCGCCGCGCTCCGCGATCAGGTCGCGCTCGACCTCGATGATCAGATCTGTGTCACCCAGCCGCACCTTGTCGCCCGCAGTGGGGCCATACATATCGGCATAGGCCGCGCGGGAAATGCTGTAAGCCATTCTAGAGCGCCCCCATTACTGTGCCATTGAACCCATACACCTTGCGCCCGCCTGCATAGGGCACCAGCCGCACCTCTCGGGTCTGGCCGGGCTCAAAGCGCACGGCGGTCCCGGCGGGAATATCCAGCCGCTGGCCCTGTGCTGCCGCGCGGTCAAAGGACAGCCCGTCATTCGCCTCGGCGAAATGGTAATGGCTGCCCACCTGCACAGGCCGGTCGCCGGTATTCGAGACCTCCAGCACCGTGACGGGCACGCCTGCATTCACCTCGATCTCGCCATCGGGACAGATGATTTCTCCGGGGATCATCGCTCACTCCTTCTCGCGGATGGGGTGGTGGACCGTGACCAGCTTGGTGCCATCGGGAAAGGTGGCCTCGACCTGCACGGAATGGATCATTTCAGGGATGCCGGGCATGCACTGATCGGCAGTGATGACATGCGCGCCGGTATCCATCAGTTCGGCGACCGGGCGGCCATCGCGCGCGCCCTCGACCACGAAATCGGTGATCAGGGCAATCGCCTCGGGGTGGTTGAGCTTCACGCCCCGTTCCAGCCGGTTGCGCGCCACCATAGCGGCCAGCGCGACCAGCAGCTTGTCCTTTTCGCGTGGGGTCAGGTTCATGCAGCCTCCGTCAGATTTGCCAGACGCGCGGCAGGGCGCGCCCGCGCAGGATAGTCAGGATACGCGCCAGACAGCGCCGCAGCGGCCAGCCGTCCCGCGCCATCAGGCGCACGACCAGACGGCCATCCGGGCAGGATGCGGCGGCGTGGCAGTCGGGGTCATCCAGCACCGGGCGCAGCGCATCGCGCGCAGCATCTGCCCCCGGCCCGATACGCACCAGCGTCGCCAGCGCGCGCGCGCCACCCAGCCCCGCGCTGGACGCGCCCAGCCGCGCGCTATCCAGCGCCAGCGCCTCGATATGCAGGGGCGTGTCGCCCCGCCGGATCATCCGCAGATCGTGGAAATTCAACGCACTGACTGTCTCGCCCATCGCAGCGCGGCCAAGAACCAGCGTCTCGACACTCAGGCAGGTGGCGCCGGGCGCGAGCGTGATCTGCGTGCGCCGCCGCGCGCGGGCGCGCTGGAACAGGATCGTTTCCTGCGGCAGCCAGTCCAGATGCGCGCCTGCACCGACATCCAGCGTCACGCCCATCCGCGCGTGTCCCGATGCGCTGCGATACACGCGCTCGGCGGTCTGCGTCGTGGCCGTGACCGTGCAGCTATCGCCCACGGACAGGCCATACTCCAGCACATCCCCGCCTGTCAGCCCGCCAGAGGTGTTGAGGAACACCATCTCGCCCCCATCCAGCGCGATGGCCTTGGCGGACCCGCGCTGATGCAAGGCCTGCACCTGCGCGCGGCCCCGGCGCAGCGCATAGCCTGCGCGCGCGGTCCCCATGCTGCGTTGATGGCGCAATTCAGTGGAATGAGCGTTCATCCGACCTCCGTCCCGTGGTGATGCCGCCTTGCCCGGGGCAAGACAATCGGTCGCGCGGCGGGGCTGACGCTTCGGCGCAGAGCAATTCATGACGCGGTGAAATTATGAGCACGGAGGCGAAAAAATATGCACATCCTGCATCATGTGTTCGCACGCCTGGCGCTTGCCCCCTGCGCTGCAAACTGGCACTGTCGCGCAAATTCCAAGCGTTGGGTCCGCCATGAAGATCGCCAGTTTCAACATCAACGGGATCAAGGCCCGCGCCGGCGCGCTGACCCGCTGGCTGGATGACGCGCAGCCCGATCTGGCCGTGCTGCAGGAAATCAAGTCAACGGATGAGACCTTTCCCCGCGAGGTGATCGAGGATCGGGGCTATAATCTGGAAACCCATGGTCAGAAAGGGTTCAACGGGGTGGCGATCCTGTCGAAAGCCCCGCTTGAGGATGTCACGCGCGGCCTGCCCGGTGATGATGAGGACACCCAGGCCCGCTGGATAGAGGCAACAGTGACGGGCGAGCGCCACGCCCTGCGCATTTGCGGGCTGTATCTGCCCAATGGCAACCCGGTCGAACTGAACGATGACGGCAGCCCGCGTGCGGGCGGCAAATATGCCTATAAACTCGCGTGGATGGAGCGGATGGAATCGCGCCTGCGCGCGCTGATGGCGCAGGAAATCCCGCTGCTGGTGACGGGTGATTTCAACATCATCCCGCAGGCCGAAGATGCCGCCCGCCCCGACGTCTGGCGCGAGGATGCGCTGTTTCGCCTGCCGTCGCGCGCGGCGTTTCGCCGGGTGCTGAACCTTGGCTTTGCCGATGCCTTTCGCCTGCGCCATGCGGGGCCGGGGCATTACACCTTCTGGGACTATCAGGCCCGCGCGTTTGAACGCAATGACGGCATCCGCATCGATCATGTGCTGCTGAACGCGTACGCTGCCGATCTGCTGCAGGACTGCCGCATCGACACGGATGTGCGCGCGGGTGAAAAGCCGTCGGACCATGTGCCGATCTGGGCGCAGCTTGGGCTGTAGCTCAGGCGACTTGCGCCTCCAGCCGCGCCAGTTCCTGCCGCAGCCCCCGATGCAGCAATTCGGCAAAGCGGTTCAGCCGCGCCACGCGCCGGTCATCCAGATGCCGGATCAGGTAGAAACTGCGCGTCAGGCTGAACGCGTCAGGCAGCACCCGCACCACACCGGGGGCCGAGGGCAGCGCGAAATCATGCACCACACCCACCCCCGCGCCCAGCCGGATTGCATTGACCTGCACGGCGACGGAATTCGACGCCAGCGCCACACGCTCCAACCCCAGCGAGGCCAGATAATCCAGCTCGCTGTCAAAGATCATGTCGGCGATATAGCCGATGATCCGGTGCGATTTCAGCGCCTCAAGGTCCGTGATGGGGGGGCTCTGGGCCAGATAGCCCTGCGCTGCCGCCAAGCTTAAACGGTAGTCGGTGATCTTTTGCACGCTCAGCCGCCCGGCCTGCGGGGCCGAGACGCCGATGGCCATATCCGCCTCGCGCCGCGACAGGTTGAAGACGCGGGGCAGGGCGATGATCTGCACATCCAGGCCGGGATTGTCCTCGCAAATACGGGCGACGACCTGCGGCAGCAGGTAATTCGCGCAGCCATCGGGTGCGCCAATGCGGATCTGACCGGCAAGGCCGGATTGCGCCTCGGCGGCCTCATGCGTGGCGGCGGTCATTGCCGCTTCGGCCGCGATTGCATGGGGCAGCAGGCGCGCGCCTTCTTCGGTCAGCGCATAGCCCTGATGCGAGCGGGTAAAAAGCCGCTTGTCCAGCGCCCCCTCCAGCCGTGCGATGCGGCGGCTGATCGTGGCAGGGTCCAGCCGCAGGCTGGCCCCGGCGCGGCCAAGGCTTTCGGTGCGCGCAAGCGCCAGAAACAGCCGCATGTCATCCCAGTCGCGCAACAGCCCCTCCATCTTGCAAATCTGCAAGGTATATCTTGAATATTGCCGCTTCCATCGGCGAAAATGCAAGCCTATCCTGCCCCAAAGCTGAGTGATGGAGGGCAAGATGGAAGAGCTGTCACACTGGATCGACGGACAACGCGTTGCGGGCACATCGGGGCGCTTTGCCGATGTGTTCAACCCCGCAACGGGTGAAGTGCAGGCGCGTGTGCCGCTCGCCTCTCGCGCGGAACTGGATGACGCGGTCGCCCGCGCCGCCAAGGCGCAAGAGAAATGGGGCGCCACCAACCCGCAGCGCCGCGCGCGGGTCATGATGGCGGCGGTCGCGCTGATCAACCGCGATATGGACAAGCTGGCCGAGAAACTCTCATCCGAACATGGCAAGACCTTTGTCGATGCCAAGGGCGATGTGCAGCGCGGGCTGGAAGTGATCGAATTCTGCATCGGCGCGCCGCATCTGCTGAAAGGCGAGTTCACCGACAGCGCAGGCCCCGGCATCGACATGTATTCGATGCGCCAGCCGCTGGGCGTGGTCGCGGGCATCACGCCCTTCAACTTTCCGGCCATGATCCCGCTGTGGAAAATGGGCCCGGCGCTGGCCTGCGGCAATGCCATGATCCTCAAGCCGTCCGAGCGTGACCCCTCGGTGCCGCTGATGCTGGCCGAGATATTCAAGGAGGCCGGGCTGCCCGACGGGGTGCTGCAGGTGGTCAATGGCGACAAGGAATCGGTGGATGCGATCCTTGACAATGACACCATTCAGGCCGTGGGGTTTGTCGGCTCCACCCCCATCGCGCACTACATCTATTCCCGCGGCTGCGCTGCCGGAAAGCGGGTGCAATGCTTCGGCGGCGCCAAGAACCACATGATCATCATGCCCGACGCCGACATGGATCAGGCCGCCGATGCGCTGGTCGGGGCAGGCTATGGCGCGGCAGGTGAGCGGTGTATGGCGATCTCGGTCGCGGTACCGGTGGGCGAGGGCACGGCAGATGCGCTGCGCGACCGTCTGGTGCCCAGGATCGAGGCGCTGAAGGTCGGTCCCTGGACCGGCGGCGATGATGTCGATTACGGCCCCGTCGTGACCGCAGCGGCAAAGGAAAGCATCCTGAAGCTGGTCGAATCGGGCATCGAGCAAGGCGCCGAACTGGTCGTTGACGGGCGTGATTTCAAGCTGCAGGGCTATGAGGACGGCTTTTTCGTAGGCCCCCATCTGTTCGACCGCGTCACCCCGGACATGGATATCTACCGCAAGGAAATCTTCGGCCCTGTCCTGTCGATGGTCCGTGCGGCCAGCTACGAGGAAGCGATCGGCCTGGCCATGGACCATGAATACGGCAATGGCACCGCCATCTTTACCCGCGACGGCGATGCCGCGCGCGATTTCGCCAGCCGCATCAATATCGGGATGGTCGGGGTCAATGTGCCGATCCCGGTGCCGCTGGCCTATCACACCTTTGGCGGCTGGAAGAAGTCGGGCTTTGGCGATCTGAACCAGCATGGGCCGGATGCGTTCAAGTTCTACACCCGCACCAAGACCGTGACCACGCGCTGGCCGTCCGGCATCAAGGAAGGCGCGGCCTTCAACTTCAAGGCGATGGAGTGAGCACGCGGCTGGCCGCGCCGAGGACGGGGGACAGGCAATGAAGATCGGCTTTATCGGGTTGGGCAATATGGGCGCGCCGATGGCGGCCAATCTGGCGGCGGCGGGGCATCAGGTCACGGGGTTCGACCTGTCCGCCCCGTGCCCCGCAGGCGTGACGCGCGCAGACAGCGCCGATGGGGCTGCAACCGGCGCCGAGGTCGTCATCACCATGCTGCCCGATGGCGCGATCCTGCGCTCTGTCGCCGCTCAGGTTGCGCCTGCCATGACGCAAGACGCGATCCTGTGCGATTGCTCGACCGTGGATGTGGACAGCGCGCGCGCGGTCGCGGCACTGGCCCGCGACGCCGGGTTGGGGGCGCTGGATGCGCCTGTCTCTGGCGGCGTGGCCGGGGCGGGGGCAGGCACGCTGACCTTTATGGTGGGCGGAGACCCGGACAGTTTCGCGACCGTGCAGCCGCTGTTTGACGTGATGGGACAAAAGGCCGTGCATTGCGGCGATGCCGGCGCCGGGCAGGCGGCCAAGATCTGCAACAACATGATCCTGGGCGTCACCATGGCGGTCACCTGCGAGGCCTTTGCACTGGCCGACAAGCTGGGGCTGGATCGGCAGCGGCTGTTCGATGTCGTCTCGACCTCTTCTGGCTATAGCTGGTCGATGAACGCCTATTGCCCCGCCCCCGGCATCGGCCCGAGCAGCCCTGCCGATAACGATTACCGCCCCGGTTTCGCGGCAGAACTGATGCTCAAGGATCTGCGCCTTTCGCAGCAGGCAGCAGGAACGGTCGATGCCGACACGCCCATGGGCGCGCGGGCCATGGCGCTCTATGAGGCGTTTGTCGCCGCAGGTGGCAAGGGCCGCGACTTCTCGGCCCTGTTGCCGGAACTCACGGCGCGCGGGCGCAATTAGGCCGGTCCGGCGGCCTTTACCCGTGCGCGCCACAGGGTAAAGACCCCGGCGCCCACGACGACAGCCGCGCCCACGACCACATTGCTGCGGATCGCCTCATTGAACATCAGAACGCCCAGAGCAGCGGCAAAAGGCAGTTGCAGATAGGCAAAGGGCTGCACGGCGCTGGCTTCGGCCACCTCATAGACGCGGATCAGCAGGAAATGGCTGAAGGCCGCCGTCGCGCATAGCAGGATCATCCAGCCCCAGTCGCCCCGCGCCATCGGTTCCCAGAACCACAGGCCGATCAGTGTCATCGTCACCGCCCCGGCCACACCCGTCCAGAAAAAGCTGACCGCCGCGCTGTCCTTGCGCGCGGCATAGCGGGTCAGCAAACCGTAAAGCGCGAACATCAGCGCGGCCAGCAACGGGATCAGGGCCGCTGGCTGGAACACGCCAAAGCCCGGCTGCAGGATGATCAGCACCCCCACAAAGCCGATCGCGATTGCCACCCAGCGCCGCCAGCCGACAGCCTCGCCCAGCACCGGGCCGGACAGCGCAGCGATCAGCAGCGGATAGACGGCAAAGACCGCATGGCTTTCCACCAGCCCGATCACGACAAAGGCGGTGACCATGACGCAGACCTCCAGCGCCAGCAGAACCCCGCGAAAGATCTGCAATATCGGCTGCCGGGTGGCCACCGCCGCGCGCAGGCCGCCTGCCTGCCGCGCGGCTACCACGATCACGAAACTGGCAAAGAACCAGTAGCGGATCATGATGATCATCAGCACATTGTATTCGCCCGCCAGATGCCGCGACACCCCGTCCTGCATGGCAAAGACAAAGGATGTCGCGATCATCAGCCAGATGCCGAGCGTGTTGTTCTGCGGGCTCATGCCTTGTGGCCCCGGCTCATATGTCGCTTGCGCCCGTATCCCGGTGCGCGTGTGACCGTGAACCCCGCCGCTGCCAGGGCACGGCGCACATGCCCCGCCGCCGTATAGGTCGCGAAACTGCCGCCCGCTTTTGTGTGTCGCCCGACCTCTGCCATCAGCGTGTCGGTCCACAATTCGGGGTTCCTGGCGGGCGAGAAGCCGTCCAGATACCACGCATCGGCCTGCCCGTCCCAGTGGGGCAATGTCGTGCGTGCATCGCCCAGGATGATCTCGACCTCCAGCGCGCCAAGGGCAAAGCGCGCCTGTCCCCAATGCGCCAGCAGCCCGGATGCATCCAGTTCCGGAAAGGCCCGCAATGCGCGTTCTGCATCCGCGCTGGGGATGGGATACGCCTCGAAACTCGTGTAGCGGATAGGGCCTGGCACACCGCAAAGTGCCTCCAGTGTCGCCAGCAGGTTCAGCCCGGTGCCAAAGCCAAGCTCGGCAATGTGAAACCCGGCCTGCGCGCGCGCGCGCAGATCATTGCCGTCAATGAACACATGCCGCGTCTCTGCCAGCCCGTCTTCAAGCGAGAAATAGGGGTCGTCAAACCGGGTCGAAACCGGGACGCCCTCATCCTTCCAGGCAAGCTCTGCATGCTGGCCGTTCATCGCTATCTGCCTTATGTCTGCCTCTGCCGGATACATGCAGAGGCGCGCAGGAAATGACAATGCCGGATGTGACGATCATGGGGGCCGGGGTCTTCGGCCTGACCCTCGCGCTGGCCTGCCGCGAGCGTGGCGCGCGCGTGCAGGTGATCGAGGCACGGGCCATCGGCGCGGGGTCCAGCGGCGGGCTGGTCGGCGCGCTGGCCCCCCATGTGCCCGAAAACTGGAACGCCAAGAAAGACCTGCAATTCGACGCGCTGCGCATGGCGCAGGACTATTGGCGTCGGGTGCAGGAGATATCAGGCATTGATCCGGGCTATGCGCGGCTGGGTCGGGTACAGCCCGTGCCGGAGGGGGGGCTGGAACTGGCGCGGGAGCGGGCGGCGGGCGCGCGTGATCTGTGGCAGGGCTTCGCGCAATGGCATGTCCTGCCAGTGGATGAGGCGCCGGGTCTGGTGCCGCATGCGCCATCCGGCTGGGTGATCCATGATACGCTCAGCGCGCGGCTGCATCCGCGCCGCGCGGGGCAGGCGCTGGCAGGCGCGTTGCAGGCATTGGGTGGCGAGATCGTCTTTGGCACGGCAGAGCCGCGCGGCAAGATCGTCTGGGCCACCGGGTATGAGGGGTTGGAGGCGCTGAGCACGGCGCTGGGCCGCAAGATCGGTGGCGGGGTCAAGGGGCAGTCGCTGCTCTTGCGTCATGACGCGCGCGCAGCACCCCAGCTTTTCGCCGACGGGCTGCATATCGTGCCGCATTCCGATAGCACCATCGCCATCGGATCGACCAGCGAACGCGATTTCGACAGCCCCGACAGTGTGGATGCCCAATGCGATGCGCTCCATGCCCGCGCGCTGGCCATCTGTCCCGCGTTGCAGGGCGCGCCGGTCCTCGCGCGCTGGGCGGGTGTGCGACCGCGTGCGCGGTCCCGCGCGCCACTGCTGGGGCCATGGCCAGGGCGGGCGGGGCAGTATGTGTTCAATGGCGGGTTCAAGATCGGCTTCGCCATGGCCCCGGCGCTGGCGCAGATCATGGCCGATCTGGTGCTGGACGGGGTGGACCGCGTCCCGCGCGATTTCGGCTTCGACGCGCTGTAGTGCAGCGCCGCGGCGCGCGGAGAGCCGCGCCCGCACGTTGTCTCTCTGTCACAAAACGTGGCTGGTCTGGTGTTGAACCGAGGAGGGGAAAGCTGTGCTGGCATTCTTGCCCCGATAGGCGATGAACATTCCGTCAACCGGACCCGATGACCCGAGGCATGCGCTCCACCTCGCGCATTGGTCCACTCGTCCGGGGCAGGGTGATCGTGTTCTGCAACTCTGACACCGGCTTTGTTAAGGCCGTTGCGGTTGTCATGGCCGCCCCTGCGCCGGTGATGGCAGCCCATTCCCCCCGCAAGACCCGATGCCCCGCACCGAAGTTCGCGCAGATATCCTGCACAGTCTTGCAATCCGCCAGCCGGACCGAGAGGGCAGGGTCATACATCACCTCGCGCGCTTCGACCCGCAGCCCGAGATACTGGCGATATTCCTCAGCATTGTTGAAATGCTGGCCGCGCGCGACCTCAGCTTCTGCCTTGGCGTGAAAGGCGGCGTGGTATTTGAAATGCCCAAAGGCCAGATCCCGCGCCGCAACCCGCGCGCCGGTCAGGTAATGCAGCCCCGCGGACAGGCGCATCAGGGGGTGGTATTTCAGCAGCGCGTATTTCTGGGCCACGAACAGATTGGCCCGCGCGGGTGTGCCAGCCTGTGCCATCAGGCGATGGCGCAGCGCGCTGGTCACAGTCTCGCAATTCGACCATGGCCCAAGGCCCTGCCAGTCGCGCCGTAGCGGCTCGCGGTCCAGCCACCCGGCCTCGGCAAAGGGGGCGCGGGTCAGCGGCACCTGCGACAGCGGCTGATCGGGATAAAGGTCGAGCATCAGCAGGCGCACAGCGTCACATTGCGCAAAGGCCGCCCCGTCCAACAGGCTCGGCAAGTCGCCCCGGACATGGCCATCCGCGTCCGGTAGCCGCCAGAAGGCCAATTCATCTGCATCGGCCAGAAGCGACCATTTGCCCAGACGAAACTGCGCCATCAGCGCTTCCTGCCAATCAACCCCGTAGCTGGACAGGCGGTAGGGCGTGTCGGTCGAAAAGACGCTGACATCGGGCTGGGCGACCAGCGCCTCCAGCGTGCCGTCATCCGATCCGTTATCCACCACCAGAAAGGCATCCGCCCCCAGCCTACGGTAATGCGCGAGGAAATGCGGCAGCATGACCGCCTCATTGCGCATGACCGCGATGACGGCCAGCGGGGCGGTGCGCGCGCCCTCCAGCCGTTCGGGCGGCGTGACAAGATCGAGCGCATTATTCGCCCAGCCGGTGCGGGCGGGCACGTTGGGGGGCCAGACCTTCATAGGGCTGGGCCATGGGCTGCGTGTGGCCTCTTGCGCCGTGGCAGGCGGTGTGCCCCCGTCCAGATGCACGAGTTTCAGGCCAGAACCCGCGAAGGGCAGAAAGCTGTTTTCATATTGCGACAGGGGCGGCAGCCCCGCCGCTGCCTTGCGAAATACCGCGACATCATAGCCGGGCCCCTCAACCGTCACCCCAGTCAGGCCAAGCAGATCGCCGACCAGCTTGTCCTCCATGAACGAGACCTGTTCCAGTGCGCGCCCGCGCGCAGTGTTGCGGGCCGTGACCAGCGCCTGCAGGGCCGGGCGCGCCAGCATGTAGCCGGTGCTGCCATCGGCATAGAGCGAGGGTTCGGGCGATTTGTCCAGCTCCTGTCGGCCGCGAGCGGACCCCGCCTTTGCCATATGCCAGCCCCGGTCCATCGACCCCGCGCCGCGGCGCAGCGGGCGACCGTAATAGGGTGTGTTCAGAAAGGCGCCATCGGCAAAATACGCCTCGGGGTCGAGAAAGCAGTCATCATCGATCTTGAGCACGCGGCCAAAGCCGGTGCGCGCCAGCACCCATTCGGCGAGCGCCAGCGTTTTCTGCGGCAGGCCTTCGTAATCATCGGGCACATCAAGTTGCAGCAGCGCCCCGTCAAAACGCGTGGGCGCGCGATCCTGACCTTGCGGGCGACCAACAACAGTGATCACCGGGATGCCGCGCGCGCGCAGCGCATCGCCCCAGGCCGCCATGACCTGAGGAACACGCGTCGCAAGATTGGCGTGGCAGGAGATCAGGGCGACCAGCGTATCGGCAAAGGGCGATGCGCTCGCGCGCAATTCCCGTGCGCGCGTGTCCTGCGTGTCAGGTGCCAGCATGTCCGGATCTAAACTGATCCGTTCCTGCACATGCACGGCATGCTCGGGGCGAAGTGCCACGAACCGGGCGAGTGACAGACGCGCTGCCAGCGCCTCCTGCGGCAGGTGCTGCCCGGCAGGCAAAGACTGCAAGGCGGTGTCGCGCAGGTCGCGTGCAAGCTCGGTATCGCCCTGAGTTGCCGCAGCTTCGGCAATAGACAGCAACCCGGCAAGCCCGGCATACCCAGCCTCAGGTATGCACAGCGCCAATCCGGCGCGCCTCAATTCCGTGATTGCAGGCTCTGGGGGGATCTGTCCTTGTTTCAACGCCTGCTCACACAGGGCAACCTGTGCCGCAAGATGCGCTGTCACACGCGACCATGGTGGGCGCGGGATGTGCCGCGCCCCGAACCGCAGCGCGTGGTAAGCGGTCCGGTGCACTGGCTCGTCCTTTTCAAGCACGAGCGCGGCGCGCTCTGCCCCGGTACGCGGTCGCGCCAGCCAGCGCAGACAGGCCTCTGCTGTGATGTCCGGTCCCGCGATATCGGGACGGTCCGTGATCTGCTGGCCAAGGACCCGCGCCAGAGGCTCTGCCCCGGCGATGCGTTTTTGGATAAACGGAGATGCGGCTTGCATCGAGGGGCCGCCCGTCGCCAGCCCGCGCTCGAGAATCTCGAAATCGCGCGCGGCCTCGGCGACCGGGGGCAGCGCCATGACTGTGCTATTTGTGCGCGCCTGTTGCCAGAATTCCGGTCGCACCCCATAGGCCGCGAGCGCCTGCGCGGGATACCAGCTTGCGCACCAGTCGGGCAGATAGGGCAGTTGTGCAAGGATCGCCAGCACACCGCCGATCAGTCTTGTGCAGGGCATTTGGGACGTGTGGTTCGGCGCAAGATCGGCAACCAGTTCAAGCAGCGCCGTCATCATCGCGATCCGCTGATCGGTGGGCGGTGGCGCCCCCTGGTGATCGCGCAGGTTCCGCGCCAAGGCGCAGGCGGTCCATGCAAGGCAGGGGGTCAGCACCCATCCACGCCCCTTGCGCGGGTAGCGGCGGAGTGTCTGCCGGATCAGTGGCCAATCCCCCTGCGCCCAGAGCATCGGTAGCGCGGCCAGTCCCAACCCGGCATCTGCGTCCATCCGTGCTGAAAGGGGCCATAGCAAGCGCGGGTCCGAATGCAGGCAGAACCACTCGCTCAGCTGCAGTGCCAGCGGGACGATCTGGTCGGGTGCCAGATCATGCTCTGTGCAGATATCCCTGAACATGTCGGAAGGGTCGCGGGCATGTCCCTGCCCCGCGCAGCGGTGAAACGCGTCCCGCGCCACCAGAACCGGGTCGTTCTGCGATTGGGTGGGCGCAGGTGGTGGTTCCATCCGGTCTGGAGGGCTGAAACCGGCTAGCGGAACCGTCGCGGCGGCCTGTTCCAGAATGCTGCGCAACTCCGGGGGCAGTGCGTCCCAGACCCTGGCAAAATGCACATGCTCCAGCATCTGCATCCGGGCGGCGATGTCGTTGCGTGCGATCCAGCCGGCCTCTGGCTGTTGCAGTGCCGCGCATAGATCGGCGCGGCGCAGCTGCAGCGTTTCAGTTGTGCCACGCCGCTGTAGTTCCAGCGCAACATCCTCTCCGCGCCAGATGCGTCCGGGCAGGGTGACCAGGCTCAGGCGCTGCAATTTCGGCATCCTGGCGCCCGGCACGGGCAGCACGGGCAGTTGCGTCCCGTCCGGCAGGAGGACGTGCGCCTCTGCCTCTGCCGGGTATGGCAGAACAAGCTCCATTCGCGGGCTTAGCCCTCGGGTCGTGGGCGCAAGGCGACGCAAGGACCGCAGCCCGGCGGGCCATGTCATTGCGCTGACCCGGTTCAGCCCGGCAAATCCGCGCCGCAGGAAGAATCGCCCCTCGCGCGACGGGCGCGGACAGGCGTCTGCGCGCGCCACGA
The DNA here is from genome assembly GCA_003561595.1 of Paracoccaceae bacterium. Lineage (GTDB taxonomy): Bacteria > Pseudomonadota > Alphaproteobacteria > Rhodobacterales > Rhodobacteraceae > Roseinatronobacter. Next base: position 15,022 of record PWWF01000413.1, read on the forward strand.
TCTGCCCGTCCAGCCAGACCCGCAGCGCCAGATTCCCCAGCAGGTCGCGCAGGCATTCCAGATACAGATCATGCACCGCGCGCCGCAGGGGCGCGGCAAGCGGGACCTCGCGCCGCCAGCCTTTTGCCGCGCGGCGGTTCAGAACGATCACTCCCTCATCACGGCGCAGCGACAGGTGAAAGGGCGCATCCCCCACTACAGGATCAAGGAAATCGATATTCACACAGGCATGGTGGATCAGATCGATCTCCATGCACAGAACGGCCCTTGCGGAGAATGTCACAGGGCCATGGTCGGGCCAGTCCTGCGCCGCTGACGGGCGGCGCTCAGGTTGCATGGGTCAACCTTTCGCGCATGATCGCGCGCATATCTGCCGCCGCCGGTCGCCCATCGAGCGCCTGGAACAAAGGTTCCAAAGCGTCATGATCCGAGACATACTCCTCATAGCGCAGGGTGAGACAACGGGACGGATGGGCAGCTGCAACCGCGTCAAAGACCTGCTCAGCCGAGTGGATCACGGCCTGCACCTCTGCCGGATCGTGCCGCCGCCACCAGGAAGATCGGGCGACCGCATGGACATCACGCGTGTTGAAGATCAGGCGTGCGCGCGGAAAGTTCCGCAGGATGAATGCCAGATAGGCGCGGAATTCGGCCTGATCGGGGAGAGTGCGGATTTCCTTGAACCCGCCGATGCGGGTGCCCGGCGGCGGCCGCAGCACCTGCGCGACAAAGCATTCGGTCAGCATGCGTGCATAGGTGTCGGCATCGATACGCTCCGCCCCGAACCATGGATGCGCGGGGTCGGAGATCAGGGATCTTGCCCGCATGTCGCGTATGTCCGGACTATGCGCCAGCGCCCGCCAGCTTCGGAACAGCGGGTAGAGTGCATTGTTGTTCTCGCCCCGGATCAGGCAGCCCGGAACCGCGTTCATCAGCCGTTGCAGCAAGGTCGAGCCCGAGCGCCCGTAAGTGACGATAAAGGCATATCCGTCAGGGGGATGTCGAAACTGGCTCACGTATCGTTGCCTCATCTGGTCTGGTGTCCCGGCATGTCGGGCCTGCTCCCAATCTGGGGACAGCGGATTAACATTCCGTTGCCTGTGGCACGGTTTTTTCGTTGATCTTTCAGTAAGGTTTGCGGGTTAGGGTGCTCACATGCTCGATTCAGACCCACCTCGCGGACCGACTGTCGCAGATGCGTCACTGCAGGCGCATCCGGGGCACGACCTTGACCAGCATCGCGCGCGGGCCACCGGGATGGATGTGCAGGGTCTGACGGCTGCGATGATGGCACGCGCGGATCTGGGCGATATCCGCGCCGCTTTGGTCTATGGCGAGGCTTTGTTTGCTCGGCAACCCGGTGCCGCGCTGGCACAGCGTCTGGCGCGGTTCCATCGGCAATGCCGAACTTTCCGGGCGGGCGCGCGCCTGCTGTCGCGCGTGCAGGCGCGGTCATGCGAGTGCCCTGCAGTGTTACGCCAGCAGGCGGAGCTTGCCGCGCTGGCGCAGGACTTCAGCGCAGCGGCCAACCTGTGGGAACAGGTGTTGGGAGCAAGTCGTGAACTGGGCAGCTATGCCATTCTACAAGCGGTCGGATGTTTGCGGCACGCCGGACAAGATGCGCTTGCGCAAAAGGTCATCCGCGCCCATTCGGACCCCCTGCGCGCAGCCCATGGACCGGATGCCGTGGCACTGCTGTCCAAAGGGTTGCAGGGGCTGCCCGCTGCGCCGCCGGCGCTGAGCATGATCACCGGCAATAACGGCACCGGCAAGACCAGCGTCGGGCATCTGTTGCAGGCCATCGGGTTCCGGATCGTCGATGCGGATGCCGCGATCGGCATGTATTGCCGGGCGGGGCAGTACAGCCCGCTGCGCTTTGATCTGACGCAGGGCAATCCGCAGATGGAGCGCGATATCGTCTGGATCTGGCCAGGGTCGTTGTTTCATGCGGCCTGTTCTCGGGCGCGGGATTCCGGGCGTCCCGTCGCCGTCGTCGGTGGGTTCGGCCGGGTTGTCGCGCCCTTCATCGAACAGGTAGATCACGTTATCCATATGGCAGCGCCGACCGGGGTGATCGCGCGGCGACTGGCAAAGCGCAACTCGCCCACCCACCGCCCCGGTACGCGTGGCCATGCAGCCGCGTTGCGGCGCAATGACCGGCTGTCAGCACAGGCGCTCGGCGCGACCCCGATCCGGGCGAACCAGCCGATCTGGCAGGTCTGCGCTGATATCCTGGCCGCTTTTGCAGCGCCCGGGAACGCACCCGGGCCGCAGGCTTCCGTATGCGCGCGGCAGCCTTAACCTCGTCTCAAACTCTCTGCGGCATGGTCCTGTTACACTCTGGCACACCCCGCCGGGGGCCAAACTGTCCATTGCCGCACCCGGAAAGACCATTCGCATGACCCACCCCCCCGATACCGCGCCTGGCGACCGTATCAGGGGGCTGCTGACCCGCGGCGAAGGGCGTCTGGTCTGGGTCATTGGGGGGATCAGTGTCTTCACCAACCTGCTGATGCTGACCGGGCCGATCTTCATGCTGCAGGTCTATGACCGTGTGCTGTCCAGCCAGTCGGAACCGACGCTGCTTGTCCTGTTCGCGCTGGTCGCCTTTCTCTACACCGTCTTTGGCGTGCTCGATCATGCGCGTGCGCGCATCGGTGCGCGGCTGGGTGCGCAACTTCATGACCGGCTCGACCCGCAGGTTTTCGCGGCGGCCCTGAGCACGGATCGCACGCGCGCCGCAAGGGCCCCGGCCGAGCTGTCGGGCCTGCAGCAATTCGCCAGCGCCCCGGCCTTCATGGCGCTGTTCGATTTCCCCTGGGTGCCGCTGTTTCTGGGCATAATCGCGCTGCTGAACCCATGGCTGGGGTTGTTGGCCTGCCTGGCCGCGCTGCTGCTTGCGGGGTTGGGCATGGCCAATATTCGCGCCAGCCGCTTACCGGTGGGGCAGGCGCAAACATCGGCGTTCCGGGCCGACCGGATGACCCGCCAGATCGCGCAACAGAGCCCCGAGCTCGATACCATGAACATGCGCGCAGGCGCGCTGTCGCGCTGGCAGGGGCAGCGGCGGAAGGCGCTTGATCATGCGCTGGCGCTCAGCGATACCTGCGGACGGTTCGGCGCTACTGCGCGCGCGTTACGGCTGTTCCTGCAATCCGCGATTCTGGCTGCGGGCGCGTTGCTGGTGCTGCGCGGGCAGTTGACGCCGGGGGGCATGATCGCGGCCTCGATCATTCTGGGCCGGGCGCTGGCGCCGCTGGATCAGTTGATCGGGGGCTGGCCGCAAGTGCAGCTTGCGCGCGCGGGCATGGCAAGCTTGCGTGACCTGCTGTCACACAATCCGCCCCTGCGCGCGCGCACCCGGCTTCCCGTCCCGCGCGGGCAGCTTGTCGTCCGCCAGCTTGGGCTGCAGGTGCAAACCGGGGCGCGGCGTGTCGTGTTGCGGGATGTGAGTTTCACGCTGGGGCATGGGCAGGTGCTGGGCGTCGTCGGGGCTTCGGGCGCGGGCAAATCCTCGCTCGCGGCGGCGCTTGTCGGGCTCTGGCCGCCCGACAGGGGCGAGATCCGGCTGGATGGCGCGCGGCTGGACCAGTATCCGCCCGACCAGCTTGGCGCAGCGCTGGGCTATCTGCCCCAGCGCGTCACCCTGTTCGAGGGCAGCCTGCGCGACAATATCGCGCGTCTGGACCCGGCTGCCAGCGACAGTGATGTGATTGCCGCCGCAAAGGCGACCGGCGCCCATGACATGATCCTGTCACTGCCCGATGGCTATGAGACAATGATCACGTCTGAGGAGGCGCGGCTTTCGGGGGGCCAGAACCAGCGGATCGGGCTGGCCCGCGCCTTTTTCGGCGATCCTGTCGTGATTGTTCTGGATGAACCCGATGCCAGTCTGGATGCTGAGGGGTTGCGCGCGCTGGGCCTGGCGATCACTGCGGCGCGGGACCGGGGGGCGAGCGTGGTCCTGACCACGCATCGCGTCGAATTGCTGCAGGGCTGTGACATGACCATCCAGCTGGAGCGCGGCGCTATGGTCCGGCCCCACCCGGCGAGTGGCGAAGCCGCCCGACGGCACACTGCTACACGATCGGTCCCGCAAGTGCTGCAAGCACCGGTTCTGACGGATGCTGGCCAGATCAGGTTTCCGTGGGAGGCCGGTCGCAACGGGGCCGCACGATGACATCCGCGCGCTATTCGGCACGGGGGCCACTGCGTATCGCTGCCGCCGCGATCATCTTTCTGCTGTTCGGCTTCGGGTCATGGGCGGTTGCAGCGCGCCTGTCCGGGGCGGTGATCGGCGAGGGGGTGATCGCGGTCGAGCGCAATCTTCTGGCCCTGCAGCACCCCGATGGTGGTGTGATCGCGGACCTGCCGGTCGTTGAGGGGCAGGAGGTCGCGCCCGGAGAGGTTCTGCTACGCATCGACGGGGCAGCGCTGGAGACGGAGCTGCGGCTGATCGAGGGGCGGCTGACCGAGATTCTGGCGCGGCGCACGCGGCTGGAGGCCGTGATCGCGGGGGCGGAGGAACTGGAGCCACCCGCGGATGCACCGCTACCTGTGATGCAAGAGAAATTCGCCGCGAGCCTGCGCAGCGAGGCCGCGGTGTTCGATGCGCAGCACATTGCCAAGGCGGCGCTCGTCGCGCAGCTATCGCAACGCAAGGTGCAGATCGATGCGCAACTGGACGGGATCGCGGCGCAGATCGCGGCACTTGACGAGCAGCGCGCCCATGTTCAGCGTGAACATGACGTTCAGGCCAAGCTGATCGCGCAAGGCCTGGCACAATCCGCGCGCCTGACCGCGCTGGAGCGCGAGGCCGCGCGGCTGCGCGGCAGCCATGCGGGCCTGATCGCTGACCGGGCCGTGGCGGCAGAGCGCCGGGCCGAAATCGCGCATCAGATCCTGTCGCTGAATGCCCAGCACCGGGATGAGGCGCTGCGGGAATTGCGCGATGTCACGCTGCAACAGGCCGAGCTGACCGAACAGCGCGCGGCATTGCGCGGCCGCATCGCGCGGCTGAGCCTGCGCGCGCCGATGCGCGCGCGCGTGCATGCGCTGGCCGTCGCCGGTGCGGGTGAGGTGCTGCGCGCGGGCGATGCGGCGCTGCATCTGGTGCCGACCGACCGGCCGCTGGTCATCACGGCGCAGGTGGCCCCGTCGGATATCGACCAGATTGTGCAGGGCCAGCAGGCGAGCATCGTGTTGCCATCGCTGAACCAGCGCGACCTGCCACAGCTTGACGCGCAGGTGACGCATGTGTCGGCGGATGTGTTTCAGGATCAGGCGGGCGGGCCGCGGTATTACCGGGTCAAGCTGCGGATGGCCGAGGGGGCTCTGGGTGATCTGGTGCTGCGCCCCGGCATGCCGGTCGATGTGTTCTTCGCCACCGGCGCGCAAAGCCCGCTGACCTATCTGA
>PWWF01000256.1 GCA_003561595.1 Paracoccaceae bacterium
GAACTTCGGCGGTTATGGCCTGAAAGCGGTCGAGCCCGAGCGCATCACGGCCCGCCAGATCGAAGCTGCCCGCCGTGCCATGACGCGCCATATGAAGCGTCAGGGCCGCGTATGGATCCGGATCTTCCCCGACACCCCCGTCACTTCGAAACCTACCGAAGTGCGTATGGGTAAGGGTAAGGGCTCGGTCGATTTCTGGGCCGCCAAGGTGAAGCCCGGTCGCGTCATGTTCGAGATCGACGGTGTGAATGACGCCACCGCGCGTGAGGCGCTGCGTCTGGCCGCCATGAAGCTGCCGATCAAGACCCGCGTCGTCGCGCGCGAGGACTGGTAAGGGCGACCTGGCCCCATTTGACAACAGGCGTTCCGGCAGATGTGATGCCGGGACGTTTTCTTTCGGGAAAGCCTTGTCAAAAAAGGTGATCCCGGTTAGACGACACGCTCATCCATCTCCGCCGGGAATCAGGGTGACCCTTTCAGGGGGCTCTCCGGTGATTGTTGACTGAAGGAAAAGGCCATGAAAGCCGACGATTTGCGATCCAAGACACCGGATCAGCTGCGTGACGAGCTGGTCTCGCTGAAGAAGGAGGCGTTCAATCTGCGCTTCCAGAAGGCGACCAACCAGCTTGAAAACACAGCCCGCATCCGCCAGGTGCGCCGCGACACTGCGCGCGTTGCCACGATTCTGAACGAAAAAGCCCGCGACGCGACGGCGAACTGAGGAGCACGCACATGCCCAGACGCATTCTGCAAGGCAAGGTGACGAGCGACAAGAATGATCAGACGGTCACGGTTCTGGTCGAGCGCCGCTTCACGCACCCGGTGATGAAGAAGACGGTGCGTAGCACCAAGAAATACCGGGCACATGACCCGGAAAACCAGTTCAAGGTCGGCGACACTGTACGCATCGTGGAATGCGCGCCGGTCTCGAAGAGCAAACGCTGGCAGGTGGTGACCGAAGCTACGGCTTGAGCCTCTGCCAGTCTATCGAAACCCTGGGCGTATGCCCAAAGGTCGGGAGACTGAAAAATGATCCAGATGCAGACCAATCTGGATGTCGCTGACAATTCCGGCGCACGCCGGGTGCAGTGCATCAAGGTCCTCGGTGGGTCCAAACGGCGCTATGCGTCCGTGGGCGACATCATCGTGGTATCGGTCAAGGAAGCAATTCCTCGGGGCCGTGTGAAGAAGGGCGACGTGCGCAAGGCTGTCGTCGTGCGCACCGCCAAGGAAGTGCGCCGTGAGGATGGCACTGCCATCCGCTTTGACCGCAATGCCGCCGTCATCCTCAACAATGCAGGCGAACCAGTTGGCACCCGTATCTTCGGGCCGGTGGTGCGCGAATTGCGTGCGAAGAACTTCATGAAGATCATCTCGCTCGCACCGGAGGTGCTGTGATGGCTGCGAAACTGAAAAAAGGTGACACGGTCATCGTGCTGACCGGCAAGGACAAGGGCAAGAAAGGCGAGATCGAGCGTGTCATGCCCAAGGACAACAAGGCTGTGGTCTCGGGGATCAACATCTCGATCCGCCACACCAAGCAATCGCAGCAGACCCAGGGCGGCCGCTTGCCGCAGGCGATGCCGATTGACCTGTCCAATCTGGCCCTGATCGATGGCAAGGGCAAAGCGACGCGCGTCGGCTTCCGCATGGAAGGTGACAGGAAAGTGCGGTTCGCCAAGACAACCGGGGAGGCGATCTGATGCTTGACACAGCCACCTACACCCCGCGCCTGCGGAGCGTCTACAAGGACAGCATCCGCGCCGCGATGAAAGAAGAGTTCAACTACAAGAACGACATGCAGATCCCCAAGCTCGACAAGATCGTGCTGAACATGGGGATCGGCGAGGCCGTCAAGGACAGCAAGAAGATCAAATCGGCCCAGGCCGATCTGTCCGCGATTGCCGGTCAGAAGGCTGTCATCACCAAGGCCCGCAATTCGATTGCCGGTTTCCGGGTGCGCGAAGAAATGCCGCTGGGCGTCAAGGTCACCCTGCGCGGTGACCGCATGTATGAGTTCCTGGACCGTCTGATCACGATCGCCCTGCCGCGCGTCCGCGACTTTCGCGGCGTCAAGGGCACATCGTTTGACGGCAATGGCAACTATGCCATGGGCATCAAGGAACATATCGTCTTCCCCGAGATCAACTTCGATCAGATCGATGAAGTCTGGGGCATGGACGTGATCATCTGCACCACCGCGAAAACCGACGCGGAAGCCAAGGCGCTGTTGAAAGCTTTCAACATGCCCTTCAACAGCTGACGCGAGAGGGAGAGAACGAATGGCCAAGAAAGCAATGGTCGAGCGCGAGAAAAAGCGTCAGCGGATGGTGGCAAAATATGCTGCCAAGCGGGCTGAACTGAAAGCGATCGCAGCCGACCCCGAACGCCCGATGGAAGAGCGTTTCAAGGCGAACCTGAAACTGGCACAACTGCCGCGCAACTCGTCCGAGACGCGCCTGCACAACCGCTGCCAGCTTTCGGGTCGTCCGAAAGCCTACTATCGCAAACTGAAACTGTCGCGGATCGCGCTGCGGGACCTGGCCTCGAAAGGTCAGATTCCGGGCATGGTCAAGTCGAGCTGGTAAGGAGATCGCACCATGTCGATGAACGATCCTCTCGGCGATATGCTGACCCGCATCCGCAACGCGCAGATGCGCGGCAAGTCCACCGTGCGCTCGCCCGCCTCCAAGCTGCGTGCCTGGGTGCTGGATGTGCTGGCGGATGAAGGCTATATCCGTGGCTACGAGCGTGTGACCACCGATGCCGGGCATGAAGAGCTGGAAATCAGCCTGAAATATGCCGATGGCACGCCGGTAATCCGCGAACTCAAGCGGATCTCGACCCCCGGTCGCCGCGTCTATTCCGGTGTCAGCAATATCCCGCAGGTCCGTAACGGGCTTGGGATTTCAGTGGTCTCGACGCCCAAGGGCGTGATGTCCGACGCAAATGCGCGCGCTGCCAATGTCGGCGGTGAAGTGCTCTGCCGTGTGTTCTGAGGAGGGCTGAGATGTCTCGTATTGGCAAGAAGCCGGTCGAACTGCCCTCGGGCGTATCGGCCGAGGTCAAGGGCCAGACCATCGAGGTCAAGGGCCCCAAGGGCACCCGCAGCTTCACTGCGGGCGACGATGTCGATATCGTGCTGGATGGCAATGTCGTCAGCGTCAAGCCGCGCGGCCTGTCCAAGCGCGCCCGTCAGCAATGGGGCATGACCCGTTCGATGGTCGCAAACCTGGCGCAGGGCGTGACCGACGGGTTCAAGAAAGAGCTTGAGCTGGTCGGCGTGGGTTACCGGGCCGCGATGCAGGGCAAGGACCTGAAGCTGTCGCTGGGCTACAGCCACGAAGTGATCTTCAAGGTGCCCGAGGGCATCACTGTTTCGACCCCGAAACAGACCGAGATCGTCGTGGAAGGTATGGACCAGCAGGCGGTTGGTGAAACGGCTGCGAATATCCGCAAATGGCGGTCGCCCGAGCCCTACAAGGGCAAAGGCATCCGCTACAAGGATGAGTATATCTTCCGTAAGGAAGGCAAGAAGAAGTAAGGGCGCATCAGATGGCGAACACGAAGCAAAAGCTGTTCCAGAAACGCCGCCTGCGCGTTCGGAACAAACTGAAGAAAACGGCCAATGGGCGTCCGCGCCTGTCGGTGCACCGTTCGAACAAGAATATCAGCGTTCAGCTGATCGACGATTCGAAGGGTGTCACCCTGGCTTCGGCCTCGACGCTGGAAAAGGATTTCGGCGTTGTCGGTGTCAACAACAAGGACGCTGCCACCAAGATCGGCACGGCGATTGCCGAGCGTGCGAAAGCCGCCGGTGTCGAAGAGTGCTTTTTCGACCGTGGCGGGTTCATCTTTCACGGCAAGGTGAAGGCTCTGGCCGACGCTGCGCGTGAAGGCGGCCTGAAGTTCTGAGGAGACGATTATGGCAGAAAGACAAAACCGCCGGGACCGTCGCGAGCGCGAGGAAACCCCGGAATTCGCCGATCGTCTGGTTGCGATCAACCGTGTGTCGAAAACCGTGAAAGGCGGCAAGCGCTTCGGCTTTGCGGCCCTCGTGGTGGTCGGTGACCAGCGTGGGCGTGTGGGCTTCGGCAAGGGCAAGGCGAAAGAAGTGCCCGAGGCGATCCGCAAGGCGACCGAACAGGCCAAGCGCCAGATGATCCGCGTGCCGCTGCGCGAAGGGCGCACGCTGCATCACGACATCGAGGGGCGTCATGGTGCGGGCAAGGTGATCCTGCGCGCGGCCGTGCCGGGGACCGGGATCATTGCCGGTGGTCCGATGCGTGCCGTGTTCGAGATGCTGGGCCTGCAGGATGTGGTCGCCAAGAGCCTTGGCAGCCAGAACCCCTATAACATGATCCGGGCAACATTTGACGGGCTGCGCAATTCCGCAAGCCCCCGTCAGGTGGCCCAGCGTCGCGGCAAGAAGGTGGCAGAGATTCTGCGCAAGCCCGAAGCCGAGACTGTGGACGCGTAAGGAGTGGACGCAATGGCAAAAACCATCGTGGTCAAGCAGATCGGCTCTCCGATCCGCCGCCCGGCCATCCAGCGCGCGACGCTGAAGGGTCTGGGGCTGAACAAGATGCATCGCACGCGCGAGTTGGAAGACACGCCCGCGACGCGCGGCATGGTCGCCAAGATCCCGCATCTGGTGCAGATCATCGAGGAACGCGGTTGAGGTAAGGTGGGTTTTACCCACCCTACGCAGCCATGTCCGGCCCGACCAGGGGCCGGACTTACACATGAAGCCGCGTTGTCCTGATCCGTCGCTGGCAGGGCATTCCGGCATGAAGGAGAAGCGACATGAAACTGAATGAACTGCGTGACAATCCCGGCGCAACCAAGAAGCGGATGCGTGTGGGCCGTGGTCCGGGCTCGGGCAAGGGCAAGACCGGTGGCCGCGGGATCAAGGGCCAGAAATCGCGTTCGGGCGTTGCGATCAAGGCTTTCGAGGGCGGGCAGATGCCGCTCTATCAGCGCCTTCCCAAGCGGGGCTTCAACAAGCCCAACCGCAAGCGCTTTGCCGTCGTGAACCTTGGCCTGATCGAGAAGTTCATCGGCGAAGGCAAGCTCGACGCTGGCCTGACCATCACCGAGGATGCGCTGGTCACCTCCGGTCTGGTGCGTCGCAAGCTGGACGGTGTGCGCGTTCTGGCCAAGGGTGACATCACCAGCAAGGTCAGTCTGCAGGTCTCTGGCGCGTCGAAAACCGCGATCGAGGCCATCGAGAAAGCGGGCGGCAGTGTCGAGATTACCGCGCCCGCAGAGAAAAACGAGCCGGCGGCCGCTGAATAAAGGTTGTGAGCGGTGCCCGCGCCGCTTACATCACTACCCAAGGGATCTTCGCGCCGCCGACCGGACCCCGGTCAGGCGGCGCTGACATGAGAAAAGAGAGACGCGCATGGCATCTGCGACAGACTCACTTGCGGCCAATACAAGTTGGGGAGCACTGGCCAAGGCCACTGACCTGCGCCGCCGCATCTTTTTCGCGCTGGGGCTGCTGATCGTTTATCGGATCGGCACCTATATCCCGGTGCCGGGGATCGACGGGATTGCGCTGCGTGAGTTCATGGATGAGGCCGCGTCCGGCATTGGCGGCATGCTCAACATGTTCACCGGCGGCGCCATCAGCCGCATGGGGATCTTTGCGCTGGGGATCATGCCCTATATTTCCGCTGCCATTATCGTACAGTTGATCGGCGCGATGTATGAGCCCTGGAAGCAGCTCAAGAAAGAAGGCGAGATGGGGCGGCGCAAGCTGAACCAGTATACGCGCTATCTGACTGTGCTGCTGGCCACCGGGCAATCCTACGGGCTGGCCGTGTCGCTTGAAGCGGGGGATCTGGCGACCGATCCGGGCTGGTTCTTCCGTGCGGCGGTGGTCATCACGCTGGTCGGCGGGACCATGTTCCTGATGTGGCTGGGTGAGCAGATTACCGCCCGCGGCGTCGGCAACGGGATTTCGCTGATCATCTTC
>PWWF01000034.1 GCA_003561595.1 Paracoccaceae bacterium
ATCCTTGGAGGTCCAGATCAACTTGAACTAGATCAGATAATCAGTGACATGCAAGAAGTTGGATTAGATATCACAACTGAAGGTGGAATTGATGATTTCCTTGGAGTAAACATTGAAAGAAAACCAGATGGAACTTTTCATTTGACACAACCAAGGCTTATCAATTCAATACTTGAAGACTTGAGACTTTTAGAAGATAGAACAACAACAAAGTCAACTCCTATGGCAACATCAAAGATACTATCTCGCCATCCTAACTCTCCACCTTTTGATCAACACTTCAACTATCGAAGGGTAATTGGAAAACTTCTCTTTTTAGAGAAATCTACAAGGCCAGACCTTGCTCATGCAGTGCACCAGTGCGCAAGATTTGCAGCAGATCCAAAAGTTGAACATGGACAAGCTGTAAAATGGATTGGAAGATACCTCAAAGGTACACAAGACAAAGGACTTATTCTCAACCCCAGTGGATGTTCTCTAGACTTATATGTTGATGCAGACTTTGCAGGCAATTGGGATCCAGAGATTGCAGGAATAGATCCAAGTACAGCACAATCAAGACATGGATATGTACTTATGTTTTGTGGTATGCCCATCTTATGGGCCTCACAACTCCAAGCAATCATTGCCCTGTCCACAACAGAAGCTGAATATATTGGTTTATCTCGTGCCATTCAAGATATACTTCCATCAATTAGATTACTCAATGAATTACATCAGATGGGGTATCCTGTTCCTTGCCATGAGCCCATGGTTCATTGCAGAGTATTTGAAGACAACTCAGGAGCACTTGAGATTGCTAACAATCCAAAATATCGACCAAGAACCAAGCATATTAACCAGCGTTTTCATTTCTTTCGTTCACTTATCAGAGATCCATCTCAACCATATGACCCGGAACGACCACTATCTATTCATAAAATAGAAACTAAGGATCAGCCTGCTGATTATCTTACCAAGGCTCTAGCCAAAGAGTTGCACCAGCAACACAGAAAATTTATTCAAGGCTGGTAGAGGACATAAAGACTGAGAGGGAGTGCAAGAATATCGATTTTCTACCCCACATGCCTGCATGTATTCGATGTTTTTACCTCAGTTCCACCACTGAGGGCATAGCTGATCCCCTGGATCAAAGCCCAGCGCTATAACAAGTTATGCCTAAGCTTAACATCGCTCACTGGAAGATTTTTACTCTTTACTTTTCACCCATTTATTTAAACCTCAACCAACCTTCTCATTTGCGCATCTATGCCCAAAAATTACATATATAAGCCAAAGAAAAAGTGTCATTATGACCAGGCATTAAAAATGACTTTACAGCGGTCATTAGTCATTTTCAAAAGGTGCCAGATTTGCTCTAACTCGGTCAAATCACTTTTTCAAGCTTTGCATATTAGTTCATAAATTTAAGTTTCTATAAATCAAATTTACCTGTTAAACCTTTGGTTATAGTCCAAACTTTGTGCTTTGTCCTGAACACACAAGGTTTTTCACACGCTTCCACTGCGAGATTTTATCAATCTGTCAACCCTGTTTTGTTCCTGAACAATGGCAGAGGCTCCAGAAGCTCAACAGGCTCAAATTCCTTTCGCTTTGGTACCTTCCCTTGCCGGTCAAGGACAACCCATCGACTACACCACAAGAGCTGGCATTGAAATCTACAAAGCTAATTCAAAAGGCTTATACAACAAAGATGATGACTTGTTTGACATCAAAGCTGCAGGGCTTCATACCTTTCTTGGACTCCTTGGTCATCGTGCAAACACAGCTGGGTGGAGCTTTGAAGTATGCACTACTGTACTTCCAGATGGTACTCTTGACTTTGTAAATGGATCATTTGTTCATCTCTTGACCAACCATGGAGAACTATCAATGGAGCAGATTAGAAAGCATGCTGCTGAGGTGATAAATGGCCAGTCTTTAGCTGCTCAAGAGAATATGCAAATGGTTGAAGCCATCATCAATTCACTTACCCTTCAAGGATACAGAAAAGTTCAAACTTGGAAGCAGAAATGGCACATTGCTGATAGACCTTCTGCTTTTGCACTTATCAAGCTCATCATCAGAGAATCCTACATTGATACAAATGCAACTACAAGAATTTTGCGGGAAAATCTCTCTTCCCTTCCTGATCAGCTCAATAAACTTGGTGGAAACATTACAGATCTCAATGAGTATGTCCTCCAAACTGTTGACCAACTTGCTGCAAGGGGGGAATACACACAAGATTTGATTGCCAATCTATTCAAGGCCTATCTCTCCTCATCTGATAATGAATTCCGTGAATACATCAAGATGAGACAGGAAGAATATGATGATGGTCACTCCTTCTCTAAGGAAGAACTAATGAACAAGGCTGCAAACAAATACAAGATCCTTGTTCAGTCTGGAAAATGGATGGCTCAATCAGAGGATGAGAAAAAGATCATTGCTCTGGAAGCCAAAATTGCGAAATTGGAAAAACAAAAGACTTCCAAACCTCCATCCAATTCCAACAAGACTCCTAACAAAGGCAAGAACAAAGGAAAGGAAAATGGTAAGAAGAAACTACCTGACTGGGTTTACAAGTTTCCTGGAAAAGAATTTGTTGATTCAAACAAGAGCAAGACAGTGGATGGAAAACAATACTGGTGGTGCAAGAATCACAAGAGATTTGTTCAACACAAGACTTCAGATTGCAAGGCCAAGCCTCAGACTTCAGACAATAACACCCCAACACCTCCTTCTGCACAGTCTGAACAAAATTCCCAGTTCAAACCAAATCCAAGACTGGTACTTGATGAATGATGGGGATGCCCATGGCAGTATCAATCAAGCTGCTGTGGGCCATTGTACTGGATGAATAGAACATTCCAAAAGTTCTGCATCTGCTACATGGTCTCCACTTTGCTTTGCATCTTATCATTGTTTGAAGCATTGTCAGAAACAGTTGTATCAGCAAAGAGCAAAAGGAGCTTAAGACGGTTCACTGAACTGTTTTGCCAATTGCTCAAGTCTTGGTATAAAGAGACCACAAAGAAAACAAAATTTTCAAGCCAGGAAACCAACAAAATAATCACAAAATACACCTTCCCGCTGATGCAGATGTCTACACTAATTATCAACCATTCTACAGCATCAAATGACTTTGATGGAACCCGCTCAATGCAGTTTGACACGGATAGTATTGAGTGTGGTATTGACAACCGATGTTCTGCATGTATTTCTCATGTTAGGTCACACTTCAAAGGTCCTCTGACAGCTACAACGCGGGTTATAAAAGGATATGGAGGTACTAAAACACACAACATCTTCATTGGAACTTTGTCCTTGCGTTTAGAAGATGACAATGGGAAGATTACAAGCTTCGAAATTCCAGAATCCTACTATACTCCAGATGGAGATGCATGTCTCCTCAGCCCACAACACTGGGCAAAATCAATGAAGAAATCACAAAGACCACCAGATGGCTATGCTCCTGAACAAACTTTTCATGACAGAGTTGTACTTCAATGGGGAAGAAATCATCTATCAACCAAGACAATCCCATTGGATCCAAGAACCAATGTTGCAACTTTCAGTCTTGCCCATGGCTTCAATGAATTTGAACTCTATTGTAACCAATGTATTGATGTTGCACAAGAAGACTTCAATCCTGTTACCATAGAGGAAGCAGCAGTGCTTGAAGAAGGAGAAAATAGAGAGATTTCTTTGGGAGATCCTGAATACAATGTTGCATCCCCAAAACAAGCCAGCTTTGACCTTGATGGACCTACAAACCAAGATCAACCAGTCACTATAGATGAAGAGGACCTTCAGAGGGAGAATATTTCCGCGGAGTTCCTGAAGCTGCATCAAAAATTCAATCATTGTAGCCCTAAAAGACTTCAACTACTTGCTAAGATTGGAGTTATACCACCAAAGTTTGCAAGGTGCCCTGTTCCTGTATGCTCAGCATGCCTCTATGGCAAGGCTACCCGCAGACCATGGCGAACTAAGGCACCTAACTCACCATTATATACTCCAAGCAAGCCTGGGGAAGTTGTGTCAGTTGATCAAATGGTCTCCCAAACTCCAGGACTCATTGCTCAGATGTCAGGCTTATTGACAAGAGACAGATACAGGTACTGTACAGTGTTTGTTGATCATGCAACAGACTACTCCTATGTGCATTTTCAGAGGACTGCATCAGCAGAAGAGACTGTTGAAGGAAAGGAAGCATTTGAGCGCAAGTGTAGAGAAATGGGTGTTTCAATTCAGCATTATCATGCTGACAATGGCATTTTTGCCTCAAATCATTGGAAACATAATTGCATTAGTAAACACCAAGGACTTTCATTCTCTGGAGTTGGGGCACATCATCAAAATGGTAAAGCAGAAAACAAAATCCGTTATCTGCAATCTCAAGCAAGGACAATGTTAATTCATGCAAATAAAAGGTGGCCAAAAGCAATCACTTCCAACCTATGGCCTTATGCAGTTAGAATGGCAAATGAAACTTCAAATGAGCTACCAAGCTTAAGCTTGAGGGACAATCAAGCACCGCTTCAAGCCTTTTCAAGATCGACAGTTTCATTGAACCCAAGATTCTACCAACCATTTGGCTGTCCAGTTTATGTACTTGCAAAGGAACTACAGACTGCAGGAGGTATTTATAATAAGTGGAAGGACCGTTCCCGCATTGGTGTTTACCTTGGAAGCTCACCTATGCATGCACAATCAGTTGCATTAGTTCTGAACCTCAAGACTGGAAGGGTGTCTCCACAATTTCATGTCAAATTTGACCCATCATTTCAGACAGTCAAGAAAAGCTATGGAGAAGATGTTGATGAAAGTCTTTGGCAAAAGGAAGCAGGCTTTGTTGAAGAAGAATCACTTTCAGTTCAAAAGGATTTCACAAAAATGAGGGTGCAACCAGAACAGCCATCAACTGTTAACACTATTGCAGATGATAAGGACAAGCAATTCCCAACTGATTCAGATGAACCAATTTCACCCATCCAACGAAAATTGCCAAGAGAGGTAATGGCATTACAACCTGACAGAATCTCAGGCAACTATATGAACACAGAAGGTCCAAGTAAAACAAGATCTGGAAAATACTACAAGCCAGAGATGCAAGAGACAAGAGGCTTGATTTCAATGACATCAATCACAGAACCACAAGATATCTTTTGTTTGTCCATCTTGTCACAAGATATATCACATGAAGATACATTGCATCCTAAGGAATTAATGATCATGGCAGCTTCAAATGATCCAGATACATTGTACTATCATGAAGCAATGAAAGCTCCAGACAAGCAAGAATTCATAAAGGCAATGTTATCAGAAGTACAAGGTCAATTAGAAAGAGGAGTATTTGAACTTATTCCAAGGTCACAAGTTCCAGAGGGAGCCACAGTACTACCTGCAGTTTGGTCAATGCGCAGAAAGCGGAAACAGACCACTGGAGAGGTGTACAAATGGAAAAGCCGCCTCAATATTGGTGGTCACAAAATGATAGAAGGACGAGACTATGATGAAACATATGCTCCAGTAGCATCATGGCCAGCTATCCGCACTCTTTTATCTCTTGTACTGATCAATAACTGGCATACAATTCAAGTTGACTATGTCCAAGCTTATCCACAAGCTCCAGCAGATCGTCCAACTTACATGGAACTACCAAAGGGGTTCAAAGTTGACCATGGGGATAAACAGGAATTTCTCTTAGAAATCAAGCGCAATATTTATGGAAAGAAACAGAGTGGAAGAGTTTGGTATCAATACCTGCGCTCCAAGCTTCAATCTATTGGTTTCAGTGTTTCTCAACATGATGAATGTGTTTTCTTAAGGGGTAATGCCATGTATGTCCTGTATACAGATGACAGCATCCTTGGAGGTCCAGATCAACTTGAACTAGATCAGATAATCAGTGACATGCAAGAAGTTGGATTAGATATCACAACTGAAGGTGGAATTGATGATTTCCTTGGAGTAAACATTGAAAGAA
>PWWF01000312.1 GCA_003561595.1 Paracoccaceae bacterium
CCCATGACGCCGGGCACGGTGTTCACACCGGCCTCGGCGGCGAGTTTCTTCGAGGTGATCTTGTCGCCCATCGCCTCGATGGCGGCGGCAGGCGGGCCGATGAAGGCCACGCCCTCGGCGGCCAGCGCCTCGGCGAATTTGCGGTTCTCGGACAGAAAACCGTAACCGGGATGCACGGCCTCGGCGCCGGTCTGGCGGATGGCATCCATGATACGCTCGATCACGATATAGGACTGGTTCGCGGGGGACGGGCCGATATGCACGGCCTCATCTGCCATGCGGACATGCAGCGCATGGGCGTCGGCATCGGAATAGACGGCCACGGTCCTGATGCCCATCGCGCGGGCCGATTTGATGACGCGGCAGGCAATCTCACCACGATTGGCAATCAGGATTTTCGAAAACATGGGCGCTCCTTGGCGTGTATGGGGGGCGTGAGTGCGGGGGCCGTCAGCCCTCGGATATGTCAAAAGCGAATTCGGATGACCCGTCGAAAAGCTGCGGAAAGGACGCCTGCGCCGCGCGCATGTCCACGCGCAGCATCGCGTCATAGCTGGTGGGATCGAACGGGTCCTCGGCGGGCACGACCTCGCGCC
Organism: Paracoccaceae bacterium; assembly: GCA_003561595.1. GTDB lineage: Bacteria > Pseudomonadota > Alphaproteobacteria > Rhodobacterales > Rhodobacteraceae > Roseinatronobacter. The sequence continues at coordinate 597 of PWWF01000312.1, forward strand.
CCAGAAGCCAGGACAGGCGGCCTGCATCGAGATTGCCGCGCGCGAAGGGTTCATCGCCGAAATGGGCGATCAGCGCGCCGAGAAACGCCTCATCCGCGCGGCGGTCCACATGCTTGCGGTCGGCATAGCGCTTGCGGGCGGCCAGCGGCGTGGCCCCCTTGGGATTGGCGCGTCGGATGGTGAACTGGAAATCGCTGCTGGGCAGACGCCCGGGAAAACCACGGTGTTTCAGCATGACAGCCCCCCTTGCAGGCGACCGGCGCTGCCCGTGCACAGGTCCGGCCCCAGGGCCGGACCTGCTGTCACATCACATGCCCTTGCCGGGGCTGTGATCTTCCACAATGGGGGGCGGTTCAGGCATGGGCTGGGGCTCTGGCTCGGGCGCCTGACGGGCGCAGGCCGAGAGCACGAGCGCAGCTCCGAAAGCGGCGACGATCGTGTATTTCGACATTCATCTCTCCTGTTGCGATTCAACGTCGGGGCGGATGCAAGGACCAACCCTGACAGGCGGATCGCGCGAAGGAAACCCTCGCGCCAGTTCCGGAGCGTAACGGAGGATGCCCGCCATGGCCACAATAGATTGTGTGCATGAGCGGATAGGCGGCGCGCCGCTTGCAGCGCAGCCATCGAGACAGGCTTCTGCTTGGAAAACCTGCGGCGGATGGGTGGGGCAAGGCCTGGGCCTTGCCCCGGGAAGACCTTAGTACTTGCCCTTGGTTGCCCGCGGCTCGACATAGATGGCCTGGGGTGCAGGCTGAAATGTCGGTTCGGGTTCGGGCTGCTTCGGGAGGCAAAATGCCGGGGCGAGCGACATAAGGAAGGCCGCAACCAGTGCGAGTTTCGCCATTGTAGTCTCCTGCTCGTACAACTGGGACGCGGTGTTTTTATTGTCCACGCCCATTGGTTATGGTTCGCATGCACCAGAATTGACGCATACTGGCGCAGAATATCGCTTTTACAATTTCGTGACCACGGAAATCTGCGTGTCGCCAGCAGTTGTGGCGCGCTTGCATCATTGGCACATGCGGGCATCGGCCTAGTCATCCCAGTCATCCAGATCAATTTCGCATTTGCCATCGGCAAAGCTGAACCATTCGAAAAGCTGCAGCGCCTGCTGATCGACCACGCCGAATTCGACCTCGCGATCCATCAGCGTGATCACAGCGCCGGTCCAGCCCTGATCCTGCGGCGGGGTGTCAGTGCCCAAAAGCTCGAATGCCTGCGTGTCACACAGCCACTGCATGTCATCCAGCACATCCTCGCCCTCGGCATAGCTGTCGTCGCCCTCGGACAGATGCGGCACGACATAGCGCAGGCGCAGGACCGACATATCCTCGTCCCAGACCACGGGCAGCGGCGCGGCCTGCGTGCCTGATGGCAGCGCAAGCGTGTCGCCCTGCCCTGCCCCGGCAGCACCCACCCCGATGATGACAGCACTCAAGAGCCGCATGAACGCCCCCTAAAGCGGAATATTGTCGTGTTTCTTCCACGGGTTGGCCAGCTTCTTGCTGCGCAGTGACGCAAAGGCGCGCGCGACCCGCTTGCGGGTGGACTGGGGCATGATGACCTCATCAATGAACCCCTTTTCGGCGGCGACAAAGGGATTGGCGAAGCGGTCCTCGTAATCGCGGGTGCGCGCGGCGATTTTCTCGGCATCGCCCTGTTCCGAACGATACAGGATCTCGACCGCGCCCTTGGCCCCCATCACTGCCACTTCCGAGGTGGGCCAGGCATAGTTGAAATCCCCCTGCAGATGCTTGGAGGCCATGACCACATAGGCCCCGCCATAGGCCTTGCGGGTGATGACGGTCACTTTCGGCACGGTCGCCTCGCCATAGGCATAAAGCAGCTTCGCGCCATGCTTGATGATGCCGCTGTATTCCTGCCCGGTGCCGGGCAGGAAGCCGGGCACATCCACGAGCGTCAGGATCGGAATTTCGAACGCATCGCAGAAACGGACAAAGCGCGCGGCCTTGCGGGCGCTGTCGATATCCAGACAGCCCGCCAGCACCATCGGCTGATTGGCCACCACCCCCACGCTGCGCCCTTCCAGACGGATGAAGCCGGTGATGATATTCTTCGCGAATTCTTCCTGAATCTCGTAGAAATCGCCCTCATCAGCCAGCTTGTGGATCAGTTCCTTCATGTCATAGGGGGTGTTGGGGTTGTCCGGCACCAAAGTGTCCAGACTGGGTTCCAGCCGCGCCGGGTCATCGAAAAACGGGCGCACGGGCGGTTTTTCGCGATTGGACAGCGGCAGGAAATCCACCAGCCTGCGTACTTCGATCAGCGCCTCGACATCATTCTCGAACGCGGCATCCGCGACCGAGGATTTGCGCGTATGGGTGACGGCCCCGCCCAGCTCCTCGGCGGTGACGACCTCATTGGTGACGGTTTTCACCACATCGGGGCCCGTGACGAACATGTAGCTCGAATCCTTCACCATGAAGATGAAGTCCGTCATGGCAGGGGAATAGACCGCGCCGCCCGCACAAGGCCCCATGATAACGCTGATCTGCGGCACCACGCCCGAGGCCATGATGTTGCGCTGGAACACCTCGCCATAGGCGGCAAGGCTGGCCACCCCTTCCTGAATCCGCGCACCGCCCGAATCGTTCAGCCCGATCACCGGCGCGCCGTTCTGCATGGCCATATCCATGATCTTGCAGATCTTCTGCCCGTGGGTTTCGGAAACCGAGCCCCCCATGACCGTGAAATCCTGACTGAAGACATAGACCTGACGGCCATTTATCGTGCCCCAGCCCGTGACCACCCCGTCACCATAGGGGCGATCTTCCTGCATCCCGAAATCGGTGCAGCGATGGGCGACGAACATGTCGAATTCCTCGAAACTGCCCTCATCCAACAGCAGCTCCAGCCGTTCGCGGGCGGTCAGCTTGCCCTTGGAATGCTGCGCGTCGATCCGGCGCTGCCCGCCGCCCAGCCGCGCGGCCCCGCGCCGGGAATCGAGTTGGTTCAGGATATCCTTCATGCGCGCACCCCCCGCTGGCTGATCCGACTGTGTCGGTCCGGTTTTGCGCGACAATACTGATGCAGGCAGGGTGGGGAAAGAAGAATCGGGAAAATTTGCAAATAGCGCTACAGATTTCGCAGCTAATTTGCAAAGCCAGCAAGGTCTTGCGTTTCCGCCTGAAACCCTATTTGTTGCACATGTTCAATTTACCGCCCCTCCCCGAGTCGTTCATGTCCGCCATACCCTCCCCTGCCCTGTCCTGCCCGGTCCGCCGCGCATGAGCAGTGCAGCCGCCGCCCCCGCCCGTTTGATGGATGCCACCACCCCCCCGCATGTGGTGACGCTGGTGGCGCTGGCCTCTATCGCGGCGCTGGCGATGAATGTGTTCCTGCCCTCGCTGCCATCGATGACGGAATATTTCGGCACGGATTACGCCGTGATGCAGTTGTCCGTCTCGCTCTATCTGTCGGTCAATGCGGTGCTGCAACTGTTCGTCGGCGCGATTTCGGACCGGTTCGGGCGCAGGCCGGTGATGCTGGTGGCGCTGGGCATCTTCATCCTGGCCACAATCGGCACACTGCTGGCCACAACAGCTTTCGTGTTCCTGATGTTCCGGATGCTGCAGGCCAGCGTGGTCGCGGGGATCGTGTTGTCGCGGGCGTCGATCCGCGATGTGATGGGCGAGGCAGAGGCCGCATCGCGCATCGGCTATGTCACGATGGGCATGGCGCTGGTCCCGATGATCGCGCCCGCCATCGGCGGGCTGCTGGATGAGCTGTTTGGCTGGCGCGGAGCCTTCGGGCTGATGCTGCTGGCCGGGATCGGCGTGTTCGCGCTGACCTGGCGCGATATGGGCGAGACGAAGCTCGACCGCGGCGGATCGATCCGCGCAGTCTTTGCCGAAGTGCCCGAACTGATGCGCGCGCGCCGGTTCTGGGGCTATTGCATCACGGCGATGCTCGCCTCGGGGGCGTTCTTTGCCTATCTGGGCGGCGCGCCTTTTGTCGGCTCACAGGTGCTCGGGCTGTCGCCTGCCATGCTTGGCCTGTATTTTGGCGCCCCGGCGCTGGGCTATGCGGCCGGCAATTTCCTGGCGGGGCGCTATTCGGCGCGCGTGGGCATCAACCGGATGATCCTGATCGGCTGCCTGATCGGGTTTGGCGGCATGGCACTGCTTCTGGTGCTGGCGCTGGGCTTCGGGCTGACGGCGCTGATGTTCTTCGGCTGCTTTGTGTTCACGGGCCTGGGCAACGGGATGCTGCTGCCCTCGGCCACTTCGGGAATGATGTCGGTGCGCCCGCATCTGGCGGGCACGGCCAGCGGCATCGGCGGGGCCATCCTGATCGGTGGCGGCGCGGGGCTGTCGGCGCTGGCTGGCGCGCTCCTGAATGCGGGCAGCAGCGGCATGCCGCTGGTCTGGCTGCTGTTTGCCACCACGGGCCTGTCACTGCTGCCGATGCTTTACGTCATCAAACGCGAAAAGCAGCTTTCGGCTTGACCGGCACGGCATGGCTTTGCAAAGCTGTCGCTGAAAATTAGCAAAACCGGGATATCCCGATGCCCCCGCAAAAGTTGTATGCCGGGGCCAAGCTGCGCGAAACCCGCAGCCAGCTTGGCCTGACGCAAAAGGATTTCGCCGCGCGGCTGGGCGTGTCGCTGCCCTATCTGAACCAGATGGAGAACAATAACCGCCCGCTCTCGACCACGGTGGTGCTGGCGCTCGCACGCGAATTCGGGATGGATGTGACCGAACTCTCATCAGGGGACAGTGAGCGGCTGGTCTCGGACCTGCGCGAGGCCTTTGCCGACCCGCTATTTGGCAGCAACGCCCCGGCCCTGCCCGATCTGCGGCTGGTGGGCACGAATGCGCCGGGCTTTGCACGCGGCTTTCTGGAACTGCACCGCGCCTATCGGCAGGCGCAGGAACAGCTTGCCTCGCTGGATGAGGCGCTGGGGCGCGAGGATACCACCCTGCGCCTGAGCCCCTGGGAAGAGGTGCGCGATTTCTTCCATTATTGCGACAACTACCTGGATGCCGTGGACCGCGCGGCCGAGCATTTCGCCGCCAGCGCCCGCGACCCGATGACCCATGCGACCGAAGCGCTGGCGCGGCGCGGTGTGTCGGTGCGGTTCAGTTCGGGCGGGTTGCGGCAATATGACCGCGACAGCGGCATCGTGCAGATCTCGGGCCGGGCCGCGCGCGCAACGCAGGTGTTTCAGCTTTTGCATCAGGTGGCACTGCTGACCCAGAATGACCTGCTGGACGCAACGCTCGATCTGGCACGCTTTCAGTCGGAAGAGGCGCGCGCCATCGCCAAGATCGGGCTGGCCAATTATTTCGCGGGCGCCGCCCAGATGCCCTATCGCCGGTTTCTGGAAGCCGCAGA
>PWWF01000226.1 GCA_003561595.1 Paracoccaceae bacterium
GGCGCAGGCAAGACGACGCTTCTCAACCATGTGCTGAACAATCGCGAAGGGCGGCGCGTGGCAGTGATCGTGAATGACATGTCCGAGGTCAATATCGACGCCGATCTGGTCGAGGCCGGGGCGGATCTGAAACGCGGCGAGGAAAAGCTGGTCGAGATGTCGAATGGCTGCATCTGCTGCACCCTGCGCGACGATCTGCTGGCCGAAGTGCGCCGCCTGGCCCTTGAGGGGCGGTTCGATTATCTGCTGATCGAATCGACCGGTATTTCCGAGCCGCTGCCCGTGGCCGCGACATTCGAGTTCCGGGATGAGGGCGGCGAGAGCCTGATGGATGTCGCGCGGCTTGATACGATGGTGACCGTGGTCGATGCGGTCAATCTGCTCAAGGATTACTCCAGCCATGACTTTCTGTCCGACCGGGGCGAGACCTTGGGCGAAGAGGATGCGCGCACGCTGGTCGATCTGCTGACCGACCAGATCGAGTTTGCCGATGTGATCGTGCTGAACAAGATCAGCGATGCGGGGCCTGAACGCGTCGATGCCGCGCGCAAGATCATCAAGGCGCTCAACCCCGATGCAAGGTTGATCGAGACGGATCAGTCGCATGTGCCGGGCGCAGAAATCTTCGACACGGGCCTGTTCGACTTCGAGACCGCCCATGAACACCCGCTCTGGGCAAAGGAACTCTATGGCTTTGCCGACCATGTCCCCGAAACCGAGGAATATGGCGTCACCAGCTTTGTCTACCGGGCGCGCAAACCCTTCGATCCGGCGAAAATCCATGCCTTCCTGAATGGCGACCTGCCCGGCGTTATCCGTGCCAAGGGGCATTTCTGGCTGGCCACGCGCCCCAATTGGGTGGCCGAATTCTCGCTTGCAGGCGCGCTCTCCAGCGTCAAGCCCCTGGGCGGCTGGTGGGCCGCGGTCCCGCGCGAACGCTGGCCCGACCACCCCGAAGCGCTGGCCAATATGCGCGCGAACTGGGTCGAGCCCTGGGGCGACCGGCGGCAGGAACTGGTCTTCATCGGCGCGGGAATGGATATCGCCGGTCTGCGCGCCGCACTTGATGCCTGCCTGCATGACGCACCGGATTTCACGCCGGCGGACTGGACCGGCCTGCCCGATCCTTTCCCGCAATGGGGCACCCGCAAGGCGGCCTGACACAACCTTGGTGCTTCATCTTGCCAAAAATACTCAAAATACACCCTGTCGGCGCTGCATGCCGCTGGGGGCATTCTAAAGGTGACAGCAATGCCCCGTAATGTCGTGACTCGTCTGCGGCGCAAGCGCGGGTCCATGGCGCAATATGACCGGCTGCCCCCGCCGCTGCGCGCCTGGCTGGCGCAGGCCGCCCTGCCATGGAGCCCCCATTCCGCCCTGCGCCTCTGGCAGCGCAATCTGCGCGCCGCCGGGGGCGATGCAGCGCTGGCCTGCGCGGCACTCAGCCGGGCAGAGGCGCGGCTGATCGCGCGTGACGCGCGCCAGATCTGGGGGGCGCAATACCCGCTGGCGGTCAGCGACGCATCCGCGCCAGCAGCTCGGCATTGATATAGCCATCGGGCGGCAGGCCATTCGCGCGCTGCCAGGCCTGCACGGCGGCCACGCTCATCGGGCCCAGCCGCCCGTCAATCCCGCCGGTGTCATGGCCCATGGCGTTCAGGCGGCGCTGCAATTCCTCGCGTTCGGCCAGGCTGAGCGCCCGGTCGCCGCGCGGCCAGCGCCCCTGCAGCGGGCCCGCGCCGGCCAGCCGGTCCGACAGATGCCCAAGTGCCAGCACATAGGCATCGGAAATATTGTATTCCTTCAGTACATCATAATTGCCATAGGCCAGAAAGGCCGGGCCCTGTGCGCCGCCTGGCAGCCAAAGCCGCGCCTGACCGTCGGGCAGGCGCCCGCCTGCGGCGGGCGCAAGGCCCTGGCTTGCCCATGTGCCCGTGGTCTGGCGCTGGCCGGTCAGGCGAAGGTCGAACCCGTCGGGCAGGCGCACCTCGACCGCCCAGGGCTGGCCGCGCTGCCAGCCGCGCTGCGCCAGATAATGCGCGGCAGAGGCCAGCGCATCACTTGGGTCCGAGCCCCAGACATTGCGCTGCCCGTTGCCCGTGAAATCGACCGCATAGCGCAGATAGCTGGTCGGCATGAACTGCGTATGCCCGAACGCCCCCGCCCAGGAGCCGAGCATCGCCTCGGGCGCAATCTCGCCCTCCTGCACGATGCGCAGGGCGGCGATGAACTCTTCCTCGAAAAACGCGCCCCGCCGCCCGTCACGCGCCAGTGTCGCAAGGGTCGAGAGGAGCGGCGTTCCCCCGCGATTGGCCCCGTAAGAGGTCTCGATCCCCCAGATTGCGACGACGATCTCGGGGGGCACGCCATGGCGCGCCTCGATCCGGTCCAGCAGGCCGCGATGCTGACGCATCGCGGCCTGGCCCTGCGTGATGCGGGCATCAGTCACGGCATTGTCCATGTAATCCCAGATCCGCGCGCCGAATTCGCTTTGCCTGCGGTCCAGCTCTATCGTGGCGGGCAGATAGGCGATATGCGGGCGCGCCCGGTCCAGCGTGGCCGCCGTGATCCCGGCAGCGCGGGCGCGGGCCTCGGCCCCGGACAGCCATGCGCTGAAACTCTCGCCGCGCGCCGCGCGCGGGGCAGACGCGTCGGGCCGCGCCTCTGGGCGGGGGGAGGTCGTGACATCCGCGCCCACGCAACCGGGCAGGGCAAGCATCAGCGCAAGGGCGAGGGGGCGATACATTGGCAGTGGGGGCTCCGCAACTCAGGTGCCTCAACGCTATAGCGGATCATGGCCCCCGCCAAGGGCAGAGGCCCCTTGTTGCGGGGTTTCTTGCCTGCGCGCACAGGACGCGCTTAACACCCCGGCCCCGATCCGCTAGATTGCTGAAAACACCCAAGGAGAGGTGAGCAGTGCCATGCTTTTTTCCCGACGTTCCTGCCTGCTGGGCCTTGCGGCCCTGTCCCTGCCCGGCTGCATGGGGGGCGGCGTGCCGATGAGCGCGCCCGCCGCGCGCACCGCACCCATGCGCCCCGAGGCCAACCCCGAATTCGACCGCTGGAAAGCCGCGTTTCGCGGGCGCGCGACGGGGGCGGGCATTCCGTCCTCGGTCGTGGGGCCGGCGCTGGACGGGGCGGGGTTCCTGCCCGATGTGATCGAACGGGACCGCCGTCAGGCGGAATTCACCCGCACACTGGAAGATTACATCAACGCCATTGCCGTCAGCGACGAACGCATCGCGGGCGGGCGCGCGGCCCTGTCGCGCCATGGCAGCACGCTGCGCGCGATCGAGGATCGCTATGGCGTCGAGGCCGAGGTGATCGCAGCCGTCTGGGGGCTGGAATCGCGTTACGGGGCCGAGCGCGGTGATGTGCCCGTGATCTCGGCGCTGGCGACGCTGGCCTTTGACGGGCGGCGCGGTGCGTTCTTTGAAAGCCAGCTTCTGGCGGCGCTGCGCATCCTGCAGCGCGGCGATACCAGTGCCGCGAATATGCGCGGGTCCTGGGCCGGGGCGATGGGGCATACGCAGTTCATCCCGACCACCTATCAGGATTATGCGGTCGATTTCACCGGCAACGGGCGGCGCGACATCTGGGCCGAGGACCCGGCGGATGCGCTGGCCTCGGCGGTGAATTACCTGGCGCGGATGGGCTGGCAGCGCGGCCAGCCCTGGGGCGTGGAGGTGCGCTTGCCGCAAGGGTTTGACACCGGGCTCGCGGGGCGCGGATCGACCCGGTCGGCGAGTGACTGGGCCGGGCTGGGGCTGCGCGACATGGAGGGCGGCCAACCGCCGGCGCATGGCCCGGCCTCGCTGATCCTGCCGGACGGGCCGCGCGGCCCGGCCTTTCTGGTCTATCGCAATTTCAGCGTGATCCTGCGCTACAACAATTCCGAATTCTACGCCATCGGGGTGGGCCATCTGGCCGACCGGCTGCGCGGGGCTGGACCGATCCGCGGCAGCTTTCAGCCCGACCGTTTCGGCCTGCGCCTGGCCGAGCGGCAGGAATTGCAGGAGCGGCTGACCCGCGCCGGGTTCGACACGCAGGGTGTGGACGGGGTGATCGGTCCCAATTCGCAAGAGGCGATCCGCGCCTATCAGCGCGCGCGCGGGATCAGCGAGACGGGGACGCCCTCGAGCGATCTGCTGGAACGGTTGCGGCGCGGCGCGTGATCGCAGGCGAGGGGGCTGCCGCCCCCTCTGCGCTGCGCGCATTCACCCCTGCGAGTATTTGGGGCAAGATGAAGCCTGTGAGGGTCTGGGGACGTGACGGCGCGGGAGTGTTTAGCGCGCGCCGTCTGGTATCCAGGTGCCCGGCACGCGCGGCCTGGGCCGGACTGTCAGGCCTTGCCCTTGTAGATATCGATCAGCTTGCCCAGCATGTCGAGCGCCTCCGCACGCGGGCGCTGGAACGTGTTGCGCCCGATGATCGAGCCGTTGCCGCCCCCGTCGCGGATGGCGCGGGCATCGTCATAGACCGAATCCGTGCCTTTCTTCGCCCCGCCCGAGAACACCATGATCCGCCGCCCGTTGAAGGCGGATTCGACGCAATGTTTCACGCGGGCCGTCTGGGTGGCGATGTCGATGGAGTGCTCTTCATAGACCTTTTTCGCCTCTGGCCGCATGAGGTGGTCGGTCGAGAGCTTGATCTTGATGATATGCGCGCCCAGAAGTGCTGCGATCTGACCGGCATAGGCGGTGACATCGATGGCAGTCTCGCCCTCCTTGGTCACAGCCTCGCCGCGCGGATAGGACCAGATGACGGTCGCGATGCCCTTGGCGGCGGCCTCTTCGCGCATGGCCGAGATTTCCTCGAACATGTCCAGCGCGCAGTCGCTGCCGGGATAGATGGTAAAGCCGATGGCCGCGCAGCCCAGACGCAGCGCATCATCGACCGAGGCCGTGATCGCCTGGTTCTTGCCCGCGCTGCCCGACATCAGCGAATTGGCCGAATTGGCCTTGAGGATCGTGGGGATCTGCCCGGCATAGGTGTCGGCACCCGCCTCGATCATGCCCAGGGGGGCGGCATAGGCGCTGAGCCCGGCATCAATGGCAAGCTGGTAGTGATAATGCGGATCATAGGCGGCAGGATTGGCGGCAAAACTGCGCGCGGGGCCATGTTCGAACCCCTGATCGACGGGCAGGATGATCATCTTGCCGCTGCCGCCCAGCTTGCCCTGCATGAGCATACTGCACAGCCGGGCCTTGACGCCGGGGTTCTCGCCTTCGTAATTGGCGAGGATCTTTTGCACGATACGGGTCGCACGCATGGGGCTGCTCCTGTCCTTGTGAGTTCCAAGCAGGGTTAATCGCGCTTAGGGGACGAAACAATGGCCAAGCCGGGTCCGGGCGGATCGTTTGCGCAAACATGGCGGATCAGGGGCTTGGGTGGCGTCAGGACCGCGCCACTGGCGTGAACGCAAAACGCGCGCCACGAGGGCGCGCGTTCGGTGGATTGCAATGGCGTTGCCGCCCTACTGATCCAGAAAACTGCGCAGCTTGCGCGAGCGCGAGGGGTGCTTGAGCTTGCGCAGGGCCTTGGCCTCGATCTGGCGGATGCGTTCGCGGGTGACGCTGAATTGCTGGCCGACCTCTTCCAGCGTGTGATCGGTGTTCATGCCGATGCCAAAGCGCATCCGCAGCACACGCTCCTCGCGCGGGGTGAGCGAGGACAGAACCCGCGTCGTGGTTTCGCGCAGATTGTCCTGAATGGCCGAATCCAGCGGCAGAAGCGCGTTCTTGTCCTCGATGAAATCACCAAGCTGGCTGTCTTCCTCATCCCCGATGGGGGTCTCCAGGCTGATCGGCTCCTTGGCGATCTTCATCACCTTGCGCACCTTGTCGAGCGGCATCTGCAGTTTCTCGGCCAGTTCCTCCGAGGTCGGTTCGCGCCCGATCTCGTGCAGCATCTGGCGGCCGGTGCGCACCAGCTTGTTGATCGTCTCGATCATATGGACCGGAATGCGGATGGTGCGCGCCTGATCGGCGATGGAGCGGGTGATCGCCTGCCGGATCCACCAGGTCGCATATGTGCTGAACTTGTAGCCGCGCCGATACTCGAACTTGTCGACGGCCTTCATCAGGCCGATATTGCCTTCCTGAATGAGATCAAGGAATTGCAGCCCGCGGTTCGTGTATTTCTTGGCAATCGAGATCACGAGGCGCAGATTGGCCTCGACCATTTCCTTCTTGGCCTGCGCGGCCTCTTTCTCGCCCTTTTGCACCTGCCCGACGATGCGGCGGAATTCCTCGATATCGACGCCGATATACTGGCCGACCTGCGCCATCTCGATGCGCAATTCATCGACCTTGTCGCGCGAGCGTTCCATCAGCGATTGCCAGCCGCGACCGGGTTTGTCGGCCATGCGGTCGCACCAGGTCGGGTCCAGCTCGCAGCCGCGATAGGCGTCGATGAATTCGCGCCGGTTGATGCGCGCCTTGTCCGCAAGCTTCACCATGGCGCTGTCGATGGACATGATCCGCTTGTTGATCCCGTAAAGCTGATCGACCAGCGCCTCGATCCGGTTGTTGTGCAGATGCAGCGAATTGACCAGCGTCACAATCTCGGCGCGCAGTTTTTGGTACTGCGTTTCCTGCCCGTCGCTGAAGGCGCCGTCCTCTTGCAGCGTGGCATGCATCCGCAATTCCTGCATCTGTTCCAGACGCTGGAAATCATCGGCAATCCGGTCGAGCGTTTCCAGAACGCGCGGCTTGAGCGCGTTTTCCATCGCGGCCAGCGACAGGTTGGACTGATCGTCCTCGTCCTCGTCCTCATCCGAACGCTCGATGGGGTTGCCATCGGCATCCAGTTCCGGTTCCGTGCTGCGTTCGCGCTTGGCGGCCGGGGCCGCCGGGGTGACAGGGGCCAGCCCTTCAGTGACGGGGACATTGTCCTCGTCATCTTCCATCGCATTGCCAAAGGTCGTCTCAAGGTCGATGACATCGCGCAGCAGCACATCTTCGTTCAGAAGCTCGTCGCGCCAGATCGTGATGGCCTGAAAGGTCAGCGGGCTTTCGCACAGCCCGGCGATCATCGTGTTGCGCCCGGCCTCGATCCGCTTGGCAATCGCGATCTCGCCCTCGCGCGATAACAGCTCGACCGAGCCCATCTCGCGCAGATACATGCGCACCGGGTCATCGGTGCGGTCCAGCTTTTCCTCGCTGCTGGTGGACACGGCCACCTCGCGCGAGGTGCTGGTCTCGACCAATGCACCGCCCTTGGCGTCAGGCTCATCGCCCTCTTCGTCATCCTCGATGATGTTGATGCCCATTTCCGAAAGCATCGACATCACATCCTCTATCTGTTCCGAGGACACCTGATCAGGCGGCAGCGCCTGATTAAGCTGTTCATAGGTGATGAAGCCACGGTCCTTGGCCTGCGCGATCATCTTCTTGATCGAGGCCTGGCTGACGGCTTGACCTGTCTCGGTGTCCTGATCTGTGTTGCGCGTGTCGTCGGTATCTTTGGCGGCCATGGATGCTCCCGAAACTGCATATCCCTCATGCACGCGAATCACTTCGGCGAATCATGCGCATGGTGATCCCGATGTTGGCTATGTAGGGAAGGATGCGCGTCTTTTCCAGTTCCCAAGGCAAGATTCACGCATCACATCGTGCGTTGATGTCACGGTCGGGTCACTTTTTCCGTTTGATCCAGACCTGTGATTCGATCAGCCGGTCCAATTGGCCCGACAATTCGCCGCGATCCTCGCCCAGATCGGCCGAGTCGGACAGGCGCGAGCGTTCGGCGCGATTGCGCATTTCCGCGGCCTGACGCAGCCGCCAGGTCAGCCCCTCATCGGCCAGCGCTTCCATATCCTCGGTCGCGTCCTGCAACTCTGATGCCGCGCCGCGCCGGGTGAACAGCTTGGCGAATTCCTCGCGCAGGCAGTGGCGCGCAAGTTCAGGGTTGTCGCGCTGGCGCACAGGGGGGGCAATGCTCACATGGCCCAGTGCCAGCAGACGCTCGGCGGTGGTGCCTGCCTCGCCCTCGGTCACGTCACTGCCCGACAGCATGGCGTGTCGCAGGGCCTCATGGCCGGGGCCGCGCAGATCGGCGCGGTCGAGCGCATCCTCGAATTCCGCGACCAGCGCGGGATGGGTCAGCAGGATGGCCAGAATGATCTCTTCGCGCATCCGCTCGGCAATATCAGGGCCGTCGCCTGTGGCCAGCAGGGTGGCGCGCGTGCTGGGCAGGGGTTTTGCGGGCAGGGCCGGGCGACCCCAGGGCTTGCCGCCGCGCCCACCGGACCGGGCTGCGGGACGGAAGAATTCGGCGCGCAGGTTGCGCAATTCCTCGGCGTAATGGCTGCGCAGGCCGGGGTCCTGTATGCGGGCAAGGGCGCTGCGCAGCTTTTTATCCAGTGCGGCGCGCCGCTCGGGGCTGTCGAACACCTTTCCGTCCGTTTCGCGCTGCCACAAGAGTTGCACCAGCGGCACCGCCCCCTCGATCAGCTTGCGCATCGCGCCCGCGCCGCTGGAGCGCAGCACATCATCGGGGTCCATCTTTTCCGGCAGCAGGCAGAAGCGCAGCGAGTGTTCCGGACCCAGCATCGGCAGGGCAATATCGATCAGCCTGTAGCCTGCACGCAGCCCCGCCGTGTCGCCATCCAGCGCGATCACGGGTTCTGGGTTCAGCCGCCAGATCAGGCGCAACTGATCCTCGGTGATCGCGGTGCCCAGGGGCGCCACGGCAGCCTCGAACCCCGCCGCGACCAGCGCGATGACATCCATATATCCTTCGGCCACGACAAGGGCGGTGTCCTTGTTGCTCGCGCTGCGTGCGGGGCCCGCGTTGTAAAGCGCGCGGCCCTTGTCAAAGAGCGGCGTTTCCGGCGAGTTGAGGTATTTCGCCCGTGCATTGGGGTCCATCGCCCGCCCGCCAAAGGCGATGCAGCGCCCGCGCATGTCGCGGATGGGATAGATGATGCGCCCGCGAAACCGGTCATAGGGGGCCGATCCGTCATCGGGTGCGATGGCCAGCCCGGCCTCGACGATCTTGTCGGGCGCAATGCCCGCCCCGGTCAGATGCCCCCAGAGCGCCTGTCGCGCATTGGGCGCGAACCCGATCTCGAAACGCGCCAGCGTGGGCTGCGTCAGCCCGCGCCCGGACAGATAGTCGCGCGCCGCACTGGCCGCGCTGCTGCCCAACTGGCCGCGATAGAATTTCGCCGCAGCCTCCATCACCTGCGCCAGTTCACCCAGGCGGTCGGCCTTTTGCGCGGCCATCGGGTCGCGGGCGGGCATGGTCATGCCAGCCTCGCGCGCCATCACCTCGACCGCTTCCATGAAACCCATATTCTCGGTCTCGCGCAGAAAGCTAAGCGCGTCGCCCTTGGCATGACAGCCAAAGCAATAGTAAAACCCCTTGCGGTCATCGACGTGGAAAGAGGCGGTCTTTTCCTGATGGAACGGGCAGGGCGCCCAGAAATCACCGCGTGACTGGTTGGATTTGCGCAGGTCCCATGTGACCTTGCGCCCCACGATGGACGAGATCGGAACACGGTTGCGCAGTTCATCCAGAAAACCGGGGGGCAGACTCATGTCGCTCACAATGCCAGATCACGGAAGCTTGTTGAAGTCGCGATACGCAGCCACACTATATGTCTGAAACAACAGCACGTGTGATTTCGTAAGCAAGGCACCATCACACAGGAGGACCGGATGTTCAATCGACGCTCTTTTCTAGTCACCACGGGGCTGGCGCTGATGGCGGGCAGGGCGGCCCATGCCGACAATGGCGATTTTCCCTATACCCTGTCCGAGGAGGAATGGCGCGAACGGCTGACGCCTGCGCAATTTGCCGTGCTGCGCGAACACGCGACCGAACGGGCGTTTACCAATACGCTGCATGGCGAACGCTCACCCCTGTTGGAGAATGCACGCGAGGGCACCTATAACTGTGCGGGCTGCGGCAATGGGGTGTACCGGTCGGAAACCAAATATGACAGTCGCACGGGCTGGCCCAGCTATTGGGATGCGATCGAGGGCGCCGTGGGCACGCAGGAGGATCGCAGCTTCTTCATGGTGCGGACCGAGGTGCATTGCGCCAATTGCGGCGGGCATCTGGGCCATATCTTTGACGATGGCCCCGCGCCGACGGGCAAGCGCCACTGCATCAACGGGCTGGCCATGACCTTTACCCCAGACGCCACGGGCGAGGTCGAAGGGCTGCCGGTGGGGGCCTGATCGCGGCATGATGAATTTTCTGAAAACCGCATTCGAGGGGCTGCGCGGCCCGGTCGAGGATGACACGTCAGACGACCCGCTGCGCGCGCAAGCGCCGCTGGCCGCCCTGCTGGTGCGCGCCGCGCGGTCCAACAGCGACTATGATCCCCGTCAGGTGGCGATGATCGAGGCCGTGCTGATTGACCGGCTGGACCTGAGCCCGGTGCAATCCGAAGAGTTGCGCCGCGCAGCCGAAACCCTTGAGGCCGAAACGGGTGATACCGTGCATCTGACCCGCGCGGTCAAGGATCTGGTGCCGCTGGATGACCGCGCTGAGCTTTTGCGCGACATGTGGCGCATAATCCTTGCAGATGGCAAGCGCCACGAGGAAGAGGACGGGCTGATGCGGCTCGTCTCCAGTCTGCTGGGGCTGGCGGATCGTGAATCCGCCTTCGCCCGGCAGGCCGTGCAGCGCGACGGCGCCGGGGTGCCGTCCGGGTAGCGCGCGGGGGGGGGCGGTTCGTCCCCCGGCGCACAGCCCGCAGTCGCGGGTCTACAGCCCCTTGGCGCGGTAGCTGGCCGCGACCCGTTCGATCGCCACGATGAACGCGGCCGTGCGCAGGTCCTGCACGTCATCGCGGCGGTGCCATTCCTCGGAAAAGGACTGATACGCCGTGCGCATCGTGTCATCCAGGCCCGAGCGCACAAGCTGCAACTCGTCCGCCCCTTGCAGATAGCGGCGCTTGAAATCGGGCGCGAGTTCCCAGCCGAGTTCTCGATCCGCCGACAGGCGTTCCAGTTCGCGCACCAGCAGCATGGCATGAGCTTCCTCGTTCCGGCGCTGCATCCGGCCAAAGCGGATATGGCTGAGGTTCTTCACCCATTCGAAATAGGACACGGTCACGCCGCCCGCATTGGCATAAAGATCCGGGATGATGACAATGCCCTTTTCGCGCAGGATGTCATCGGCGCTGGCGGTGATGGGGCCATTGGCGGCCTCGATGATCAGCGGCGCCTTGATGCGTTCGGCATTGTTGAGGTTGATCACCCCTTCCAGCGCGGCCGGGATCAGGATGTCGCATTCTTCTTCCAGTACCGCAGCGCCCTCCGTGACATATTCCGCCCCGTCGAACCCCTTGACGCCCCCGGTCTGGATGATCCAGTCGCGTAGCGCATCGGGGTCCAGCCCGGCAGGGTTCACCACCGCGCCATCGCGCTCGATCACACCGATGATGCGGGCGTCATCCTCTTCGCGCAGGAACTTGGCGGCGTGATAGCCCACATTGCCCAGGCCCTGCACGATGATACGCTTGCCCGCCAGCGACCCGGTCAGCCCGGCCTTGGCCATATCATCCGGATGGCGGAAAAACTCGCGCAGGGCGAATTGCACGCCGCGGCCCGTCGCCTCGACCCGGCCCTTGATCCCGCCTGCATTCAGCGGCTTGCCGGTCACACAGGCGCGCGCGTTGATATCAGTGGTGTTCATGCGCTGATACTGGTCTGCCATCCAGGCCATTTCACGCTCGCTCGTGCCCATATCGGGGGCGGGGACGTTCTGGGCAGGGTGGATCAGGTCGCGCTTGGCCAGTTCATAGGCAAACCGGCGGGTGATCTGTTCCAGCTCATGCTCCTCATAATTACGCGGGTCGATGCACAAGCCGCCCTTTGATCCGCCGAAGGGCGTTTCCACCAGCGCGCATTTATAGGTCATCAGCGCGGCCAGCGCCTCGACCTCGTTCTGGTTGACCTCGGGGGCGTAGCGGATGCCGCCCTTGACGGGTTCCATATGTTCGGAATGGACCGAGCGATATCCCACGAATGTCTCGATCTTGCCGCGCAGGCGCACGCCGAAGCGCACGGTATAGGTCGAGTTGCAGATCTGGATCTTCTCGGCCAGCCCGGGCGGCAGATCGAGATGCGCCACCGCGCGGCGGAACATGAGGTCCACATTCTCGCGAAATCCGGGTTCCTTGATATCCAGCATCCTGTCCTCCCTGAACGATGTCATTCTTGGCAGTTGCGCAAAAATGTCGCACCTGCACGCTCCGACACTCGCGCAAATCCGGGCGCGCGTCCACCACCGGATGTGAAATCTTTTGCCTTTTCCTGCTGGGATTACGGCGCTTTTGCGGCGCGCTGCGCCCAAATCCTGCCACGGGCAATTGCTAACAACTGTATTCAGGAAGAGTCGGCGTGGGGCATCCGGATGCCCTGGCGCCCTGCGCATCCGGAGTGTGACCATGATTGAAAAAAGCGAAATTTCCTGCCGCCACAAAGGGTCATGGCTTCGGCGCTTCACGCGCCGATATGTGAGATCCGAAGATGGCAATATGCTGATCTTCGGCATGATCGTCTTTTTTTGCATCTTGCTGATTGCAGGTATCGCGGTGGATTTCATGCGCTACGAATCCAAGCGGATCCGGGTGCAGGCAACCGCAGACCGTGCCGTCCTGGCCGCAGCCACATTGCGCGAGGCCGGTGACCGCGAGGCGATTGTTCGCGACTATTTCGAGGCCGAAAACCTGCTCGACTATCTTGTGGAGCCAATCGAGATCGAGAGTGGTCTGAATTCGTCAAGAGTCGTGGTGCGCACCCGCCCGTCCGTGAATTCCATCTTCATGCACATGGTTGGTCAGGACCAACTGGTCAGCCAGGAGGCGAGTGGCGCCTTGGAGCAGGTGTCGAATATCGAGATTTCGCTCGTGCTCGATATTTCGGGGTCAATGCGCTGGACCGACAGCATCGGCATTCCGCGAATCACTCGCCTGCGTGGCGCGGCGCGCAACTTCGTGTCGCAGGTTATGGACGACGAGGTACCCGACGTCACCACCATCTCGATCATTCCATACGCCGGGACCGTGAATCCCGGTCAGCAGGTTTTCGAGGCGCTGGGCGGCAATGCCTGGCACGACTATTCACACTGCCCGGACCTGCCGCGGTCTGTCTTCAACTCGACTGGTCTGCCAGACCTGTCGACGATCCCGCAGGCGCCGCATTTCATGAACTGGCCGGTAGACTGGCCTACAATGGATTGGGGGTGGTGCCCGATCGAGGCGAACTCGATTCTCTACCATTCCAGCGACGAGCAGGAACTGCGCGATTATCTGACCAATATGCGCCTGCACGACGGCACAGGCACACATTACGGGATGCGCTGGGGACTGGCATTGCTCGATCCGGCCAGCAACTGGTTGACCGGCGAGCTTGTCGCGTCGAACAGGGTGAATAATGTCCATCTGGACCGTCCTGTTGCATGGGATGACGAAGGCACCAGAAAGGTCGTGGTGCTGATGACGGATGGGCTGATCACGCAACAGTCTCGCCCGCGCAGACCGGGGACCAACTCGGTCTTCGGCACCAACGGCGTGTATCCCACGGAGTCGGAACAAGACACGCTCAACAGCACTCATCTTATCGGTCTGAACAACAACTGGCGCCGCACCATCACGTCTCAGTCGCAGAACGTGGAGGACTTCTTTCGCGCCTGCGATTTGGCCAAGGAAAATGGTGTTGTGATCTACACCATCGCCTTCGAAACCAATACCCGGGGCCAGAACGAGATGAACGAATGTGCATCGACTCCGAATCATTATTTCAACGCCGTGGGCACCGAACTGGATGAGGTCTTCTCGGCCATCGCTGCTTCGATTCAGGCACTGAGGTTGGTCGAATGATGCTACGTCGCATGATGAGAGCCTTATGGTGCCGCTTCGTCGCCTCGAACGCAGGTTCGGCAACGGTCGAGTTTGCGGTGATGTTCCCGGTGGTCGCGTCCCTCATGCTCATGGGGGCCGATTCCGGCTGGCTTATGATTCAACGTGTCTCGCTCGAGCGTGCGGTGGACCTGTCCGTCCGCGACATCCGGCTTGGACGCCTTGAATATGGCGCAACCCAGGAAGAGTTCCGCGCTCAGGTTTGCGAGCGGGCCAATCTGCTTACAAATTGCAATGAACGCCTGCTGCTCGAGATGCGGCGCATAAGCATGTCGAGTTGGGATTTCCCTGAAGAGCCTACACGCTGCATTGATCTGAGCGAACCGATCACGCCGCTGACAATCTTCACGATCGGTGGGAACGAGGATCTCATGCTCGTGCGCGCTTGCTACCTCGTGCGCCCGATCTTTCCTACCTCGCGTCTTGGGCTGCAGCTGCCGCTGGATTCGTCGGGGATGTACTCGCTGCGCACTGTTTCGGGGTTTGTGACCGAATGAAACATCTCATCTCGCTTTGCAGCGTCATCCGCAACACTGTGCGCGACCGGCTGCGCAACGAAGACGGCTCGATCAGTGTCGAGACCGTTCTGATTCTACCCATCGTGTTCTGGGCGCTCATGGCATCCTTCACCTTTACAGATGCATTCCGGTCCAAGACGGGGTTGCAGCGAGCCGTGTTCACGACGGGCGACCTGGTGTCGCGGGTCAGCGCCAATTCGGTCACCCCGGAATTCCTGCGCGGGAGCCATCGTTTCATGACGGTCGCGACACAATCCCCGAACCCTGTCTACATGCGCATGTCGCTGATTGGATGGGACACCGAGGAAGAGACCTATCGCGTCGTCTGGAGCTTTGGCGAACGTTCTGGCGGGGCCGGACGACTGACAGATGAATTTGTGGAAGAATATCTCGCACAGCGGTTGCCGTCGATCAGTCCTGGCGAGACCGTCCTGCTCACCGAAGGCTGGATGGAATATAACCCGCCTTTCACGGTCGGCCTGCGGTCGCGTCGTTTCGCTGAGATGGCGGTGTCGCGGCCGCGTTTCGCGCCGGGTATTCGCTATGATGACCCCGATGCGCCAGAGCCACCGCCCGCTTGGTGCGAATATATTGTTGACGCTTGC
This sequence comes from Paracoccaceae bacterium, assembly GCA_003561595.1. Taxonomy (GTDB): domain Bacteria; phylum Pseudomonadota; class Alphaproteobacteria; order Rhodobacterales; family Rhodobacteraceae; genus Roseinatronobacter. Next base: position 15,006 of record PWWF01000226.1, read on the forward strand.
GGCATGTAGCGCCCGGATGCGCGTCTGCTCTCATGCCCGTCCGTGCTACGGATCATGACCGCGCAGATCATCTGACCCGCATTCCGGACCTATGGGCCGCCGTCGCAATAGAAGGAAGCGAACCCGGTAAGCATGGCGACCGGCGCGAAGGCGGCCAGTTGCGTATCCATCAGGTCGACGCGTCCTCCCTTCCATGATCGTTGGTTGCTTGCGCGTTGGTCTCAAGGTGCAGGCATACTTGCGCGCAGCCCTGATCTGGCGCAATCTGCAGCCCTGTCTGTCAGCGTCGGGTGTGCATGAAACGGGTGCAAAGACTTGCTGTTCTGCTGGCGCCGCTGGCGCTTGGGGGCTGTCTGGCCCTGCCGCCGGATTTGCCCGAGCGTCAGGCGGCCCCGGCCAGCGCGCCGCCCGACTTGCTGCCGATCTCTGACCTGCTGGCCCAGCGCGGCGACGGGCCGCATACAGCGCGCCTGACCACGGATGATGACCCCCGCGCCGCCGCCTTGCGCGCCCGTGCGCAAGGCTTGCGCGGACCGGTCATCGCCCCTGATGACCGTCGCCGGATGGAAGGCTCAGAGCGGCGCCTGCGCTGAACGCAGATGCGCGGGCAGGGCGGCGGCCTGCTCGGATGTCAGGCTGTCGCGATGGATCACCGCCGTGTGGATGGAAAACACCACCGCCCCGCTATCGCGCAGTTTCAACAGACATTGCCGCTCGGATCGCAGGTAGGGGCTGCCGGTATGGCGCTGCTTGGGTGCGGCCTCGCGGCGGGGCTGAAACAGGGCGGGGTCCGTATAGTCGAGGAGATTGGCGCGCCAGATGGGCTGGTCCGGGCGCAGGTTGTCGAACATGCGCTGCACACGCGCGCCCATCGCCGCATCATAGCTGCCGACGGGCTGGTGAATGCGCATCAGCGGGTGGCCCAGCTTTTCGGCCAATGTCCAGCTTGAGGGGAAGCACAGCACCGCCCCGGTCAGCACATGTTCGCCCGCGCCATCAGGCTTTTGCAACAGACAGAAATCGGCCTGCAGCAGATGGCCCAATGTCCAGAGCGGGCGCGTCCTGTCCGGCGTGACCCGGCGCCCGTCCGGGCAGCGCAGCTTTTCCCCTTCGCGCTCAAAGCCAAAGCTCGGCAGGTCGCCCAGCACCTCTTCCAGTAATTCATCTGCCGCGTCCTGCGCCTCGGGCCGGATGGCCAGCACGTCACCGGGCCGCTCTGCCAGCAGGCGCGCGCGTTCGCGCATCTGGGCGCCATAGGCCGCGTCCACGAACAGCCATTCGGCGCGCGGCAGCGCCATGGTGCCGGGCAGGCGCTGCGCATGCGCGCGCGTCCAGGGGGCATAGGGCAGGTAGGTGTGCAGGATCGCCATGCGCCATCGGTAAGCGGCGGCGCGCGCGGCGTCAATTTCTGCTTGCGGGATGGCCCGCACGCGATACGGTAACCCGATGAGCGAGCCACTCCCCGATTACACGCTGGGCATCGAGGAAGAGTATCTTCTGGTCGATACCGAGACTTGCGCCCTGGCGGATGTGCCCGATGCGCTGATGCATGATTGCACGCAGGCGCTGGGCGACAAGGTCTCGCCCGAATTTCTGGCCTGCCAGATCGAGGTCGGCACCGGTGTCTGCGCCAATATCGCCGAGGCGCGCGCCGATCTGGGCAATCTGCGCCGCACCATCGCCGATTGCGCGGCGCAATACGGGCTGGCGCCCCTGGCCGTATCCTGCCATCCGTTCGAGGACTGGCACAGCCGCAAACACACTGAAAAGCAGCGCTACAATGATCTGGCGCGCGATCTGGCCGGGGTGGTGCGGCGGATGCTGATTTCGGGCACGCATGTGCATGTGGGCCTGCCCGATGATGATCTGCGCATCGATATCATGCGCCAGATCACCTATTTCCTGCCGCATCTGCTGGCGCTCTCGACCTCTTCGCCTTTCTGGGGCGGGCAGGATACCGGGCTGGCGAGCTACCGGCTGACCGTGTTCGACAATCTGCCGCGCACCGGCCTGCCGCCCGATTTCATCAGCTATGGCGAATACCGCCGCTCGGTCGATACAATCATCGAGGCCGGGCTGATCGAGGATACGACCAAGATCTGGTGGGATATCCGCCCCTCGGCCCGGTTCCCGACGCTCGAGGCGCGGATCTGCGATGTCATGCCGCTGATGGAGCACACGCTGACCATCGCGGCACTCGTGCAATCCATCACGCGGATGCTGGTCGAATTGCGTCGCCGCAACCAGCGCTGGCGGATCTATGACCGGTTCCTGATCGCCGAAAACCGCTGGCGCGCGCAGCGCTACGGCACGCGTGGGGGATTGCTGGATATCGGCAAGGGCGAACTCGTCGAAATGGCGCAACTGGTCAATGAGCTGATCGCGCTGCTGGAGGCGGATGCCATGGTGCTGGGTTGCCTGAACGAGTTGCGCGGCGCGCAGGATATTCTGGCCATTGGCACCAGTGCCGAACGCCAGCGCGCCGTGCATGCGCAGGCGCTGGCAGATGGGGCGGACCCGCGCGAGGCGCTCTGCGCCGTGGTGCGCGCGCTCATCGGCGAGTTCCGGACCGGGCTGGCGGATGGGCCGTAGGGTGGGTGCTCTGCACCCACCACCCCCTCAGCCTGTTCCGAGCAGCGCCACCAGACGCGCGGCCTCTTCTGCACAGGGCACCAGCTTGCCGCGATCCTCACCCGGGTAGAACCGCGCCCGCGTCGCTGTGGGCATCGCCGCCGCCGCCTCGACCATCACATGTGGACCGCGCCGCGCGCTTTCCGCCTGCCACGCCCGCACCAGCGCCATCTGCGCCGCTTTCGACGCGCCATAGGCCCCCATGAACTTGCCCTGCGCGCCGGGGTCATCGACAAACAGCGCCGTCGCACGCGCGGGTGCGGCGGCCAGCAGGGGGGCCACCATCGGGATCAGCACTCCGCAGGCGCGGATATTGATGGCCATGCAGCGGTCCCAATCCTTGAGCGCGACATGATCTGCGGGGCTCATGGGCGGCGCATGGATCGCGGTATGCGCCCAAAGCCCGACATGCCCCCAGCGGTCATGGATATCGCGGCACAGATGGCGCATCGCGTCATCCTTCGTGATATCAAGCGCGGCCAGCGTCGCCCGCCCGCCCTTGGCCTGAATGCGGTCATCCAGGTCTTCCAGCCCGCCCAGCGTGCGCGCCACGGCCACCACATGCCAGCCATCCTGTGCGAGCCGCTCGGCCAATGCCGCGCCCAGCCCGCGCGAGGCGCCGGTGACCAGCGCGATACGGTTCGATGATGTCTCTGTCATGCGGCGTGGATAATCCGCCCGCGCGGCACTGGCAAGAGCGGCAGCCGCGCAACAGCCTGCAGGTGCAGATAGAGGGTGTCGGCAAGAATCCGCTTGACTCGAATCTTGCGCTGCGCCCGACTGTCAAGGCTTGGGGAAGCTTGACGAATTTTTGTATTTCAAGGGGGAATTACATGCTGCGGAACCTGACCGCCCGATTGCTGCTTTTCATGGTGCTGATCCTGCCCGCGCATCAGGCGCTGGCCGACCGCGTGGTGGCGCGCGTCAGCATCAGCCAACAGGTCATGCATGTCTATCAACACGGGCAGCTTCTGTATGAATGGCCCGTCTCGACTGCGCGACAGGGCAAGATCACACCCACGGGCCAGTGGCGCCCGCAATTCCTGTCGCGCAATCACCGCTCGTCGCTCTATAACAACGCGCCCATGCCTTATTCGGTGTTCTATTCGGGCAATTTCGCGATCCATGGCACGAATGAAATCAACCGTCTTGGCCGACCGGCCTCTGCCGGGTGCGTGCGGCTGCATCCCGACAATGCGCGCAAGTTCTTTGACATGGTCCAGGCCGAGGGCATGGCGCAGACCCGCGTCGTCGTGGTGAACTGATCCCGCACACGCCCTCGTGAGTCTTGCCTGCAACAGGCGGCCCCCATGATATGGTGGGCCGTCTTTGGCGCTACCCAAACCCTCGCGGTTTGCCTATAGTGATGGGCGACAAGCATAATTCAGCGGCGAGGGAGAGGGCATGCGCTGTCCGTTCTGTGGCAATACCGAGACGCAAGTGAAGGATTCACGACCTGCCGAGGACCATGGCGCGATCCGGCGCAGGCGCTTTTGCCCGGCCTGCGGCGGGCGCTTTACCACCTATGAGCGGGTTCAGTTGCGCGATCTGGTTGTGATCAAATCCAACGGGCGGCGCGAGGCGTTCGACCGCGAAAAGCTGGAACGCTCGATCCGGATTGCCCTGCAGAAGCGCAATATCGAGCATGAGCGCATCGACCAGATGATCTCGGGCATCGTGCGGCGGCTGGAATCGCTTGGCGACACGGATATCCCCTCCAAGGATATCGGCGAGATCGTGATGGAAACGCTCGCGCGGATAGACACCGTGGCTTATGTGCGTTTTGCCAGCGTTTACAAGAACTTCCAGGAAGCGGATGATTTCGACAAATTCGTTTCCGAATTGCGGCCCGACCCGAAACCCGCCGACTGATCCGTGCGTAACGAGATGGATGCCCGCTTCATGCGCATGGCCATCGGGCTGGGTGCGCGCGGGCTGGGGCAGGTCTGGCCGAACCCGGCCGTGGGCTGCGTGCTGGTGCGCGATGGCCGTGTGCTGGCACGCGGCTGGACGCAGCCCGGCGGGCGCCCCCATGCCGAAGCGGTCGCCCTTGCGAAATGCGATGCGCGTGGGGCCACGGCCTATGTCAGCCTTGAGCCCTGCGCCCATCACGGCAAGACCCCGCCCTGCGCCGATGCGCTTGTGGCTGCGGGCGTGGTGCGAGTCGTCACGGCGCTGACCGACCCGGATACGCGCGTGGCCGGGCGGGGACATGCACGGCTGCGCGCGTCCGGGATCGAGGTGGTCGAGGGGGTCGAAGCTGATGCCGCGCGCCGCGTGCAGGCGGGGTTTCTGCTGCGCCTGACCGAGGGGCGGCCCTTCGTGACGCTGAAACTGGCGCTGACGCTGGATGGCCGGATCGCGACGGCCAGTGGCGAGAGCCGCTGGATCACGGGGCCCGCGGCACGGCGCGCCGTGCATGGGCTGCGCGCC
>PWWF01000381.1 GCA_003561595.1 Paracoccaceae bacterium
ACCCCGTGGCAAGAGATCTATCGCACGCATGTCGGCCAGCTTGCCGATGGCGGCTGTCTGGAGCTTGCCACCGCCTATCAACGCATCGCGCGCGACCTGCCGCGCGACAATCACTGAGGACAGAATGACCCTGACAGACCTGATCGAAGATACCGGCCTTTATGCCGGGCGCGTGTGGCGGCCCGGTATCGGCCCCGCAGTGGTGACATTGCGCAAGGGCCGCGTGATCGACGTGACCTGCCGCGAGGTGCCAACCCTGCGCGACCTGCTGGAACGCTCGGATGCCGCCGACTGGCTGCGCGCGGCGCAAGGAAGCGATATCGGCCCGCTGGCAGAGATCGAGGAGGCAAGCCGCACTGCACAGGGCGCGGATGCCCTGCGCCTGCTGGCACCCAATGACCTGCAGGCGATCAAGGCCTGCGGTGTGACCTTTGCCCGCTCGATGATCGAGCGCGTGATCGAGGAACGCGCCGCGGGCGACCCCGCCCGCGCCGAGGCGATCCGCGCCAAGGTGTCTCAGGTCATCGGCGACAGCCTGCGCGATCTGGTCCCCGGCTCGGAAGAGGCCGCGCGCGTCAAATCGCTGTTGCAGGCCGAAGAGTTGTGGTCGCAATACCTTGAAGTGGGGATCGGGCCGGATGCCGAGGTGTTCACCAAGGCGCAGCCGCTTTCCGCAGTAGGCCACGGGGCCGATGTGGGGCTGCACCCGGTCAGCCAATGGAACAACCCCGAACCCGAGATCGTGCTGGCCTGCAACTCGCAGGCGCAGATCATGGGGGCCGCCTTGGGCAATGACGTGAACCTGCGCGATGTCGAGGGGCGCTCGGCGCTCTTGCTGGGCAAGGCCAAGGACAACAATGCCGCCGCCGCCATCGGCCCGTTCATCCGGCTGTTCGATGCGGGCTTCACCCTCGATCATGTGCGCGCAGCAGAGGTGTCACTGCGGGTCGAGGGGCAGGACGGGTTCGTGCTCAGCGGGCATTCGTCGATGCGCGAGATCAGCCGCGACCCGGCCGATCTGGTCGCGCAGACCTGCGGGGCGCATCATCAGTATCCGGACGGGTTCATGCTGTATCTGGGCACCATGTTCGCCCCGATAGAGGATCGCGGCGCCAAGGGTGCGGGCTTTACCCATCACGAGGGCGATCTGGTCACGATCAGCGCGCCGGGGCTGGGCGCGCTTGTCAACCGCGTGACGCTGTCGACCAAGGCCCCGCCCTGGACATTCGGCGCTGCCGACTTGATGCGTAATCTGGCGGGGCGTGGGTTGATGTAACGCCCGGTTCAGGCGCCTGGAGAGTAGATGCGCAGGATGGATGGGGCAGCGGCCTGCGCTTACTCCGTGTTCAGAAGCTTTCCCTCACATGCAGGTGCTCATGCGCCCCGTACCCATGGGCGTGTTCATGTGCGGCCTGCTGCGCTTCGACCGGGATCAGGAACAGATTGCCATGCATGACCCCGCGCTGGCCCAGCACACCATCGGCATAGGCCCGCAGGTCCTGTGCCGGGCCGCGCAGGATGGCGGTCTCGAGGCAGGTGTCATGGTCCAGATGCACATGCGAGGTGGTCACGCTCAGCGCATGATGATCGTGGTGATGATTCATCAGGCGACTGGCCAGATCGCGGGTGTGGTGGTCATAGACATAGCTCAGCACACCCAGCGCATCACCCGTCACATCGCCATCACTGCCGCGCAGCGCCGTGCGCAACAGGTCGCGCACGGCCTCGGACCGGTTGTCATAGCTGTGGTCCTGCGCGAACTGATCGAGCGTGGCGCACAGGGCTTCGGGCAGGGTGACAGTGACACGTTGCATCCAAGGTTCCTCATGACAGCCCTACCCTGTCATGCCTTGCATATTTCCGGCAGCCCGCGCAATCACCATGTCGCCAGGGTTCGCATTACCCGGCGCGCGAAAGCTGCGCATCCAGCGTGTCGAACGCATTCTGGAACACATTGCCATGAACATTCGGGATCAGGTCCAGATCGTCCTGCCGCGATGCCGTCCAGTCGCCGGTCCAGACAGCAAAGGTCTGGCCTGCCGTGATCGAGCGGCCGGTCATGGGCAGATCACCCCCCCGAGTTCGGCATGTTGCGTCAGGACGCCCAGCGCCGGCAGATACTGCAGGGCAGCCTAATCGGCAATGTTCACCCCGCCACCAGGCTCCGGGCAGATGGGCGCAGGCCGTGTCCCAGCAGCACTTGCGCGCGCGCGGCTGCACCATCCGAAGCGGCGGTCTGCGCGGCGCTCTTGCGGATGAGGGCAGGTATGGGGCTGTTCAGGATCCATCCCTTTCGGCGCGGGCAACCTGTTCCTTGACCCGCAAGAAGCTGTCAGGAGTGACCGAGATCGAATCGATCCCGCATTCGACCAGAAACTGCGCAAATTCCGGATAGTCACTTGGCCCCTGACCGCAAAGCCCGATCTTGGCCCCGGCATCCTTTGCCGCCGCGATCACATGGCCGATCATCCACTTCACCGCCGGGTCCTGTTCATCGAACAATTCGGCCAGTGTCTCGGAATCGCGGTCCACACCGAGCGTCAGTTGCGTCAGATCGTTCGACCCGATGGAGAAGCCGTCGAACCGTTCCGCAAAAGCCGATGCCAGCACCACATTGGACGGGATTTCGGCCATGACATAGACCTGTAGTCCATTCTTGCCGCGCTCCAGCCCTTCTTCAGCCATGACTGCCAGCACACGGTCCGCCTCGGCCACTGAACGGCAGAAGGGGATCATGACCACGACATTGTCGAACCCCATCTCGTCGCGCAGGCGCCGGATGGCGCGGCATTCCAGCGCAAATCCTGCGCGGTAGCGCGGCGAGGTGTAGCGCGAGGCTCCGCGAAACCCCAGCATCGGGTTTTCCTCGGGCGGCTCGAACCCTGCGCCGCCGATCAGCTCGGCATATTCATTGGTCTTGAAATCGCTCATCCGGATGATGACGGGCTTGGGGTAAAGCGCCGCCGCGATCCGCGCCAGCCCACGCGACAAGCGATCGACAAAATACCCGGCCTTGTCGTCATGGCCCGCAGTAAGCGCCGTTATCTGTGCCTTGGCCTCGGCATCTTGCAGCGTATCAAAATGGATCAGCGCCATGGGATGGATGCGCACATGATTGTTGATCACGAATTCCATGCGCGCCAATCCCACACCATCGGCTGGCAGGCGCCACCAGCGAAAGGCCGCAGCCGGATTGGCAAGGTTCAGCATCACCTCGGTGCGGGTTTCGGGCACGGCGGCCGGATCGAGCATGTCTTCGGTGATCCGCGCGGTCCCCTCATAGACAAAGCCTTGATCGCCCTCGGCGCAGGACACGGTGATTTCCTGCTCGTCATGCAAGACATGGGTGGCATTGCCTGCCCCCACGATGGCGGGCAGGCCCAATTCACGGCTGACAATGGCGGCATGGCTGGTGCGCCCACCCCTGTCGGTGACAATGGCCGAGGCACGCTTCATGATCGGCACCCAGTCGGGGTCCGTGTTGCCAGTGACCAGCACGCCACCATCCACGAAACTGTCAATCTCTTGCGGCGTATCGAGCAGACAGACTTGCCCCGCCACGGCGGCGTCGCCAATGCTCAGGCCGGTGACCAGCTTGCGGCCTTTCTCGGTCACGCTGTAGCTGCGATAGGCCCCGGCCTCGCGGCGCGACTGCACGGTTTCCGGCCGCGCCTGCACGATGAACAGCGCCCCCGTTTCGCCATCCTTGGCCCATTCGATGTCCATCGGGCAGCCGTAATGTTCCTCGATCACGCAGGCCCAGCGGGCAAGCTGGACGATCTCGGGCTCACTCAACACAAACCCAGCGCGCTCGGCTTTGGAGGTCGGCACAATACGCGTTGTCCCTTTGCCAGCGCGGGCATAGATCATCTTGTCGGCCTTGGCACCAAGGCGTTTTTCGACGATGGGTACAATGCCCTCGCGTGCCAGAAGCGGCTTGAACACCTGATATTCATCCGGGTCCACGATGCCCTGCACCACTGTTTCGCCCAGCCCCCAGGCCGCATCAATCACCACCACGCGGTCGAACCCGGTTTCCGTATCAATCGAGAACATCACGCCCGAGCCACCGATGTCGGACCGCACCATCACCTGCACCCCGACCGAGAGCGCGACTTTCAGATGGTCGAACCCCTTCGCCTCGCGGTAGCTGATGGCCCGGTCGGTGAACAGCGACGCATAGCAGCGCCGACAGGCATACAGCAGCGCCTCTGGCCCCCGGATGTTCAGAAAGGTTTCCTGCTGGCCCGCGAAACTGGCATCCGGCAGATCCTCGGCTGTCGCGGATGAGCGCACGGCCACATCCACATCCTTGCGCCCGATGCGCGTGCACAGCGCTTCATATTCGGCGCGGATCGCGTCCTCTATCTGCTTTGGCCAGTCGGCTGAGAGGAACGCATCCCGCAAGATTTTGCCGGTTTCCGCAAGCGTCGCCTTGCCATCATGCATCGCCTGCAATGCGCTGGCGACAGTGTCGCGCAAACCACCCTCATCGACGAATTGCCAATACGCATGAGACGTGGTCGCAAACCCCGGCGGGACATTGATCCCACGCGCGCCGAGGTGACGCACCATCTCGCCCAACGACGCGTTCTTGCCCCCCACATGCGCGACATCGCCCCTTGCAAGGTCATCAAAACGGATGATCTGTTCACCATGGTCTTCCATGCATCCCCCAAGCTTCGGTCGTGTGCGTTGCGGTTGGTGTGGTCGGACCGTCATCTCGAAGGCGGCGAACACCAGGCAAGTATAACCTGGATGGCCCATCTGCCCGTTGATCAGCATCATTGCATCGTGCGACGCAGCAAGGGGATCTCGAATCAGGATCATTGAGCGAGACAGATTGGCCGCGGCGCCAGGCTTGTGCGGCAGCCTTGATGCCAATGAAAGACCCCGCAGACCAAACCGACATAGAGGTCCGCGTTCTCGCGGGCGACGTTTTTCAAGACGCCGGTGACGCCTGGGCCGTCCCGGGTCAGCTTCGGGATGAAGCCCGTCCTGACAAGCATCTCGGCCTGCGTCCGATTACAATTGAGATAGCGCGGAAGGTCTTGCAGTGAGAGAGAGTCATGGATCCGCTGGACGAGCCGTTCACCGGCAGGGGCATCGAATACCTGACTCGATGTCGGCACCACGTCTTCAACGTCGACCAGACCCGTGTATGTGAGTGCGCGCGCGAGAGTTTTCGGGTGAATTCCGCCAGTGCGGGACAGGCTGCTGACCGTGTTTTTGCGCCGCTGCGCTACGGGCGCGCCGAACACGCACCAGCGCACCAGCAGGCTGCAGAGATCTTCGACAGACAGACAGGCCGCTTTCTCGGACTCATAATCACCCCGCTCCTGCGGGTTGGACATGGTGCGACCGTCCAGATGCGCCATGAGCGAGGTTGCCATCGTGCGGAAAAGCCGCTCGACGATCGCGCGCATGCTGGGCTCAATCTCGTAGGTTTGCGTCTGTGCGGCATGACCAACAGCGCAGAAGATGACGTTCGATTCGGTCTCCAAGAGAAGCCTGCACTCCCAATCGTCGATCTTGACCCGATCGTCCTGCGTGCATAGGCAAAATAACAAGCGATGGTGTCTGGGTCGCGCAGGCTGCGCCGCGCCAGTAGCCAGCGGGAAAATCCTTCCGGAGCATGATATTTGAGCTGGATCCGCGCCCAGTCATACAATCTGGGCCCCTTTGCAGCCTCCCCGGCGCTCAGGGGCATCCAGGCATCCTCGCGCAATTCGGCGATCATCGTGAACGGGTCCGACTGGATAAGAGTCCAGTCCTCCATGAAGCGCAATGTCTGATTGCTGCGCACCGCCAGCACATAAGGCTGCCCGCGTTCCTCCAGCATGCGGCGGAACCTTGTGTC
>PWWF01000167.1 GCA_003561595.1 Paracoccaceae bacterium
CTTTCATCGCCTCGGTCGGTGACGATCTGCAGGACCGCTATGGCGTGACGCTGGAACATGTGCGGCTGGCCGATACCGCCGATGCCGTGACCCGCGTGATTTCCGAGCGTCAGGCCGGGCGCGACACGGGCGGCGCGGTCGATGCGATCTGGATCAACGGGGCCAATTTCGCCAGCATGAAGGAACAGGGGCTGCTGTTCGGCCCCTTTGCCGAGGATCTGCCCAACTGGCCGCTGGTCGATACCGACGCCAACCCGGCGGTGCTGATCGATTTCACCCTGCCGGTCGAGGGGTTCGCCAGCCCCTGGGCCATGTTCCAGATGGTGTTCGAATATGACAGCGCCGTGGTCGCGGACCCGCCCCGTTCCCTCGACGCGCTGCGCGACTGGATTGCCGCGAATCCGGGCCGCTTCACCTATCCGCAACCCCCCGATTTTCTGGGCGCGAGTTTCCTGAAACAGGCGCTTTACGGTGTGCTGGACGACCCGGCGCCACTGCTGGAACCCATAGGCGAAGATTATGACGAGATCACCGCCCCGCTGTGGGAATTTCTGGATGAGATCACGCCAAATCTGTGGCGGCAGGGCCGCGCCTATCCGGCCAATGAACCCGCCCTTGCGCAGCTTCTGGCAGATGGCGAAGTCGATATCGGTTTCGCCTTCAACCCCGGTCGCGCCTCGGCCGCGATTGCAGATGGCGAATTGCAGGACAGCGTGCGCACATTCGTTTTCGACGGGGGCACGCTGGCCAATGCCTCTTACCTCTCGATCCCCTATAACGCGGCCAATATCGAAGCCGCGCTTGTGCTTGCAAACCTGATCCTCGACCCCGAAATTCAGGCCCGCGCGCAGGACCCCGATGTGCTGGGCTTTCAGACCGTACTGGGCATGGACCGGCTGGACGCAGAGGATCGCGCAAGGTTCGAAGCGCTGGATCTGGGCATCGCCACCCTGCCCCCGGAGGAGATGGGCACCGGACTGTTGGAGCCGCATCCCGACTGGATGACCCGTCTGGCCGAGGACTGGGCCGAGCGTTACGGCCGGTAACATGGCGCGCGCCGGGCTCTGGGCCGCGCTGGGGCTGCTGGCGCTGCCGGTTCTGGCGGGGCTGGCAGGCGTGATCGCGCCAGCATTCGGTTATCTGCCCGCATTGGGCGGCACGGAACTGAGCCTTGATCCCTGGCGCGGGTTGCTGGGCTGGGGCGGGCTGGGGCATGCCATGCGCCTGTCGGTGACAACGGGCGTCCTGTCCACGGCGCTATCGCTCGCGATGACCTTTCTGATCGTGGCCGCATGGCAGGGCACGCGCAGTTTCGCCTGGGTGACGCGCGCGCTGGCCCCGATGCTGGCCCTGCCCCATGCGGCCGCAGCCTTCGGGCTGGCCTTTCTGATCGCGCCCTCGGGCTGGATCGCGCGCGCGCTTTCGCCCTGGGCGACAGGGTGGGACCGCCCGCCTGACCTGCTGATCGTGAATGACCCATTGGGGCTGGCGCTGGTCGCGGGGCTGGTGGTCAAGGAAGTGCCGTTCCTGCTGCTGATGACATTGGCCGCGCTGCCGCAGGCCGACAGCCTGCGCAGCCAGATGATCGCGCGGGGGCTGGGTTACGGGCGCGTCATGGGCTGGATGAAAGTGGTCGCTCCGCGTGTCTATGCCCAGATCCGGCTGCCGGTCTATGCAGTGCTGGCCTATTCGATGTCGGTCGTGGATGTCGCGCTGATCCTTGGCCCCACACGCCCGCCCACGCTGGCGGTGCAGATCCTGGAATGGACGAACCACCCCGATCTGCGCCTGCGCTTTCAGGCCGCCGCCGGGGCCTGCCTGCAACTGCTGCTGGTCGTGGGCGCGCTGGCGCTGTGGCGTCTGGCCGAGCGGTTGGTGGCGCGGCGCGGCGCGGGCTGGGCCGCAGGCGGTGCGCGGGGCGTGGGCGCGGACCGGGTGCTGCGGCCTGTGGGCGCGGGCGTGGCACTGGCCATCGGGCTGGCCGTCGGGCTGGGGCTGGCGGGTCTGCTGGTCTGGTCCTTTGCCGGGCTGTGGCGCTTTCCCGCGCTCTGGCCCGATGCCTGGGGCCTGCGCAACTGGGCGGGCCAGTCCGACATGCTGGCGCGGCGCATCTGGCAGAGTGCGGCGATCGCGCTGGGGGCGAGCGTGATCGCGCTGACCCTCAGCGTGGCGGCGTTGCAGACGCAGGGTGCGCGCCCGGCCCGCATCATGGGGCTGATCTATCTGCCGCTGATCGTGCCGCAGATCGCCTTTCTGCCGGGGCTGGCGAGCTTTGCGCTGATCCTCGGGCTTGATGGCACGCTTGGGACCGTGATGGCGGTGCATCTGGTCTTCGTGCTGCCTTATGTCTATCTGGTGCTGGCCGATCCGTGGCGGGCCTGGGATGCGCGCGCGGGGCTGGTGGCCGCAAGCCTTGGCGCGCGGCCCCTGCGCGTTCTGTGGGCCGTGCGCCTGCCGATGCTGCTGCGCGCGCTCTGCGTGGCCTTTGCCGTGGGCTTTGCCACATCCATCGCGCAATATCTGCCCACATTGCTGATCGGGGCGGGCCGCGTGGGGACCGTGACGACCGAGGCCGTGGCGCTGGCCTCTTCGGCCAACCGGCGGCTGATCGGGGTCTGGGCCGTGGTTCAGATGGCGCTGCCAATGGCGGTGTTTGCCACCTGCCTGACGCTGCCGGCCTTGATATGGCGCAACCGGCAGGGCATGCGCATCGGATGAGCCTGCGACTGGAAAACCTGATCATACTGCGCGATGGCGCGCCCATGGTGGCGCTGGATCGCACGGTCGCGCCGGGCGAGGTGCTGAGCGTCATGGGCCCGTCGGGCTGCGGGAAATCCACGCTGCTGGCGTGCCTGGCGGGCGCGCTGCCGCCAGTGTTTCAGGCGCGGGGACGCGTCTGGCTGGACGGGCGCGAGATCACGGACCTGCCCAGCCATGCGCGGCGTCTGGGGATGCTGTTTCAGGATGACATCCTGTTCCCGCATCTGTCGGTGGCGGGCAATCTGGGGTTTGGTCTGGCGCGCGGGGTGCGCGACCGCGCGGGCGCCATCGAGGATGCGCTGCGCGAGGCGGGGCTGGCAGGGATGGGCGCGCGCGACCCGGCGACACTCTCGGGCGGGCAGCGGGCGCGGGTGGCGCTGATGCGCACGCTTCTGTCCGCGCCACGCGGGCTGTTGCTGGATGAGGCATTCTCCAAACTCGACACCGAACTGCGCGCGCAGATGCGCGGCTTTGTCTTTGGCCGGGCGCGCGCACATGGGCTGCCCGTGGTGATGGTCACCCATGATATCGAGGATGCGCGCGCTGCAGGCGGGCCGGTGGTGGATGTGATGGGTCGGGTGCTTTGAGTTGACGTCGCGCACCGCCCTGGCGGGGTAAGGCGCCCGCTCGGGGTGCCCACCCCCCCCGCACCCGTCGCGGGCGCCTGCCCGGACGGGGCCGGGCGGGCAGGCCGTCAGCCCAGCGGGATCACCCCGGTCCAGAGCCTTCGGATCAGGTCCGGCTGGCCACGCAGCCCGGTCTTGGCGTAGATCTGCTTGGAATAGTGGCGCGCGGTTTCCAGTGTCAGGCCAAGGATCGCAGCCGCCTCGCGCAGGCTGGCGCCGTGGCCCAGCGCACGCGCCAGCCGCGCCTCGGGCAGGGCAAGGCCCAGATGGCGGGCAAGCACCTCGGGCGTGGGCAGGGGCTGATCGGTCGCGCGCAGATAGCCGGTATCGCCCTCGCGCAGCATCTCGACCCCATTGCCCAGCGCCACCACCCCCTGCGCCATGCCGCCCTGCCCCCCGGCCCGCGCCAGCAACGCGCGCGCCACCGGATCAGCCGCCGCGATCTCGCCGCGCGGCCCGAATCGTACAGCCCCCACCCCCATCCGCCGCGCCAGCGCCTGCATCTGCGCGGCCTCGCGCCGCAGCGCCTGCATCTGCACGGCCATCTCCATCGCCTGTTCCAGATGTGGCACCAGCGACGACAGCAGCGCCGAATCGCGCGCCTGAAACGCCGCGCCCGTCAGCAACAGCCACGCAGCCCCCTGCGGCCCGGACAGTCCCAGGGCGCGCGCATCGCCATCACCGCACAGACCAGGTACGCGCTCCGCCAGTTCCGCGCCCGTATAGACGCGGCGCAGGCGCAGCCCGGCCAGCGCCGGGGGCAGCGGCTGGTCCGCAACGCCCTGCGCGTCCCAGCACGCGCCCGCCAGCCAGAACCGCATGTCATGGGCCCTTGTCGCGGTCTGCACCGCCTGCAGCATCCCGGGCCAGCCATCTTCCGCGACCCCGGCCCGCGCGATGGCGAGAAGCACTGCACTGTCCTGCGGTGTCACCATGAATCCTCTACTCTCCCATATGGGAGGTGCGCGCAGCCTAACCTGTCTTTAGACAGCCGCAAAGCCCGAAACAGCGCCGAGGACGATCATGAGCATCCGCACCCTGACCCATCTGCAACGGCTGGAGGCCGAGGCCATCCATATCATGCGCGAGGTGGTGGCCGAGGCCGAGAACCCCGTCATGCTGTATTCCGTGGGCAAGGACAGCGCGGTCATGCTGCATCTGGCGAAAAAGGCGTTCCACCCCGCGCCCCCGCCCTTTCCGCTGATGCATGTCGATACGACATGGAAATTCCGCGACATGTATGCGCTGCGCGACCGCGCCGCCCGCCGCGCCGGGATGCAACTGATCGTCTATCAGAACCCAGAGGCCGTGCGTCGCGGCATCAACCCGTTCGATCATGGCGGGCTGCACACTGATATGTGGAAGACCGAAGGGCTGAAACAGGCGCTCGACCAGCACGGGTTTGACGCGGCCTTCGGCGGCGCGCGGCGCGATGAGGAAAAGAGCCGCGCCAAGGAACGCATCTTCAGCTTTCGCACGGCCAGCCACCGCTGGGACCCGAAAAACCAGCGCCCGGAGTTGTGGCGCGTGTTCAACGCACGCAAGGCCAAGGGCGAATCGATGCGGGTCTTTCCGCTTTCGAACTGGACCGAGCTGGATATCTGGCAATATATCCATCTGGAAAATATCGAAATCGTGCCGCTTTATTTCGCGGCGCCGCGCCCGACCGTCATCCGCGACGGGCTGATGCTCATGGTCGATGACGACCGCTTCCCGCTTAACGGCGAGGAACCGGTCACCCGCTCGGTCCGCTTTCGCACGCTGGGGTGCTACCCGCTGACCGGCGCGGTCGAAAGCACTGCCGACACGCTGCCCCAGATCATTCAGGAAATGCTGCTGACCACGACCTCGGAACGGCAGGGACGCGCGATTGACCATGATCAGGCCGCGTCGATGGAGAAGAAAAAGCAGGAAGGGTATTTCTGATGGCCGACACCTACCGCACCGACGCCCTGATCGCAGAGGATATCGACGCCTATCTGGACACGCATCAGCACAAGACCATGCTGCGGTTCATCACCTGCGGATCGGTCGATGACGGCAAATCCACGCTGATCGGGCGGCTTCTGTATGACAGCAAGATGATCTTCGAGGATCAGCTTGCCGCACTGGAAAATGACTCGCGCAACAGTGGCACCCAGGGCGAGAATATCGATTTCGCGCTGCTGGTGGATGGGCTGGCAGCCGAGCGCGAACAGGGCATCACCATCGATGTGGCCTATCGCTTCTTTGCCACCGAAAAGCGCAAATTCATCGTGGCCGACACGCCGGGGCACGAACAATACACGCGCAACATGGTCACGGGTGCCTCTACCGCCGATCTGGCCGTCATCCTGATCGATGCGCGCAAGGGCGTGCTGACCCAGACCCGGCGGCACAGCTATCTCGCGCAACTGATCGGCATTCGCCATATCGTGCTGGCCGTGAACAAGATGGATCTGGTGGGCTACGATCAGGCGACCTATGATACGA
>PWWF01000136.1 GCA_003561595.1 Paracoccaceae bacterium
GAACTCCGAACCAGCTTCTTCCGCTTTGTATCGGAGCATGTTGAGGAATGTGGCAGGGGCCGTGTCCAGAATGGACCGGGTCAGCCCCGCCTTCTGGGCCACGTTGCGGCCCGGATCTTCGATCGTGCCGCGGGCGGATGCGGTCATGTTCCGCACTGTCAGCGCCTCGGTCACGATCATGCGGTGCGACGCCGCCAGCCGCGTCGTCACCTTGTGCAGGAAATCCTTCCGCCGGGCCGCTACCTTCGCGTGGCGCCGCGCCAGGCTGCGCCGGTGCTTGCGCAAGGCGCGCCCGGAGATGCGGCGCGCCCGGGCCGCAGCGGAGAGCTTGCGACTTTCAGCCTTCAGGCTGTCGGCCTCAACGGCAAGATGCCGCGGGTTTGGCACAGCGGCATAGCCGCCATTCTCGACCGCGATCGTTGCGAAGTCGGACACGCCCCAATCGAGGCCCGCAGCCGGGCCCGTCACCGGCGCGCGCTCTGCGCAGCCGGTTTCGACGACGAGATTGAGCATCCAGCCGCGCACAGTTTTCACAACATCCGCCTTGAGGACCCGGCCCGGGGTCCGGGCCCGTCCGCGCATGCGCATCCGGCCAATGCCGAAGAGGCGGATGTGGCCATTATGGCCACCCTCCCCGAGCGCGACCCTGAACCCGTTGCCATGCTCCTTGTAGGACCAGCCGCGGAAGCGGTCCGCGCTGCGGAAGCGCGGGAATCCGGGCTTTTGCCTGGATGCGGCCCGCCGGAAGAACGCCTGGAAGGCGAGATCCAGTCGCTTCAGGACGCCCTGGGCCTCATGCGTATGCACGAGGCCATGCCAGCCCGGCAGGTCGCGACGGATCTCCTTCAGGGCTTTCTCCTGGTCGGAGCGCGTGACGCGAACGGACCTTCGCCAGGCGCCGATGCGCTCCTCGAGCGCGGCGTTCCACAGATCCTTCAGCATGAGGCGCTTGGCCTCCATCGCTTGCTCCTGAGCGGGCGATGGATAGAGCTTGTAGCTGAGGGATCTTGTCACGGTCATGGTGTCAGGATTATATTGGCTCCATGAGCCATAATCAAGACATGACCCATGCCAACAATTGCGTCTACGCACTCCACTACCATTTGGTTCTGGTGACGAAGCGGCGCAGGCCCGTTCTCACGTCCCCCATGCTGGAGGCGGCCGAGGTCGCGATCCGCGAACGGTGCGAGACGCGGGGCGGCAAGCTCGAGGAGTTCGGCGCGGAAGCCGATCACATCCATGCCCTGGTGTCGCTGCCGCCGGCCGCGACCCTCGCGGAGTTCGTGAACGCAGTGAAGACCACGACATCGCGTCGCCTGCGGCGGGATTTCCCGCAGCTGCGCCATATAGGCGATGCGCTGTGGTCACCCAGCTATTTCATCGCCAGCGCGGGCGGCGCGCCGCTGGACAGGATCAGGGAATATGTCCGGGCGCAGGATCGCCCGGACTGAAGGCGCCGCCAGCCCCTGCGGGGCTCCCCCACCAATCCAGCAGGTTGGAAGGGGCTTGTGGCGGCGTTTTTGGTCAATCTCCTGCTTGCGAACGCGGCGCATGGAAATGATCCGCACCCGGTCGCTCCGGTACGTGTAGACAGCCGTCCAGTGTCTGGCTCCAATCATGCCAACCGCCAGAAAACGTGGCTCATCCGTGACGTTGGCGGGGCCTCGATCAGATAAGGATCATCCCAGAGGGCTTGGGCCTCATCAAAGTCGATCCCGTGCTTTTCACGGTTCGCGGCGCTTTTGCCGGGGTCATGCTCGAACTTCATGAAAGACGATATGTTTTGAAAATAGTATAATTACTATACTTTTTAACCTCACTATAATGGCCCAGAATGCCGTCACAGGCCCCTTCCAACCTACAGGATTTCTGGGGCAGGTTCATTGCAGCATCGCAGCTCAACCCGCTGCCATGCCCGCAGTTGCAATCTGACCCGAAGCTGTGCAAGCTCACAGGTGATCGATGGAAACCGGCTGCGCGGCAAGCTCAACCACGCCTAAGGATATCCTGTGATTTCAGCCAGATCAGGCCAGACCCGGTCTGCAGCAGCCAGGACCACACCGCCCTCGGACAGCGCCGCGCCAGCCGGCATGGGCAGGGTTCGCCCACCAGCTTCGCGCACAAGCAAAAGGCCCGCAAGACAATCCCAGGCATGCATATGCGGCTCATAATAACCGCCCAGACGTCCGGCCGCGACAGCAGCAAGCATCAGCGCACCAGAGCCGTTGCGATAGAACATGCCACCTTTGGCCATGAGCTTGCTGCAAATATCAGCGACATGATCGGGTGTCGTCCTGTGGCTTGCAC
Source organism: Paracoccaceae bacterium (assembly GCA_003561595.1). GTDB lineage: Bacteria > Pseudomonadota > Alphaproteobacteria > Rhodobacterales > Rhodobacteraceae > Roseinatronobacter. The sequence goes on from PWWF01000136.1 coordinate 2,308, forward strand.
CGATGCCGGTCAGGCTGTTGCTCAGCAGAACCGAGTCCTTGATCCGCAGGCTCTTGCCATTGAGTTGCGCGCCAGCGCCGTGGCGTGCGGTGAACATTTCATCCGACAATGGGTGGAACACGACACCCGCTTCGGTTCCATGCTCTGACTGGATGGCAATGGCCACGCACCAATGCGGCAGGCCAGACACGAACGGGACGGTGCCGTCTATGGGGTCTATCACCCAGGTAAGTCCCGACGTGCCGGAATGGGCGCCGCCCTCTTCCCCGAGGATCCCGTCTTCGGGAAAGACTGCGCTGATCCTGGCACGAATGATGTCTTCGGCCTCTCGGTCGGCAGGGCTGACCATGTCCAGCGCATCATCCTTTGTTTCCACAATCAGGTTTTCCCGGTCGTGAAACAGCTCCAGTGCGAGAGAGCCGGCAGCGCGTGCAGCGCTTTGGGCGATCTCCAGCCGCGCGGCGATCAGATCAGGTTCGGTCATATGTCAAGCTACTCTTATCGGGGCTGTTTCGGGGATGTTCAGGCTGACACGCGTGCCCGGTGCAAGTGGCGCCTCGGTCATCGGTCGCGAGGCCAGAAGCTCGGCGAAGCTGGTTTCGATTTCAAATTCCCAGCGACTTCCGAGATAGGTGCAGGATCTTACTGTGCCGACTGGCCCATCGGTTCCGGGCGTCAGGCCAATACGCTCCGGTCGCAGCGAGATCTGTGCATGACCGTCTGTTCCGGGCAATGGTAAATCCAGGTCCGCCGCCACGAAACGCCCGTTCGACACATGCCCGGTGATGAGGTTCGCATCGCCAATGAAATCAGCGACGAAAGGCGATGCAGGTCGTTCATACAGATCACGCGGGGTGCCGATCTGTGCGATCCGGCCCGCCTGCATGACCACGATCCGGTCCGAGACGGCCAGCGCCTCTTCCTGATCATGGGTCACATAGACCGCCGTCAGCCCGAAGCGTTTCTGCAGATCACGGATCTCGCCGCGCACCTTGCGGCGGAGTTTCGCATCGACATTCGACAAGGGTTCGTCGAACAGAAGCACATCGGGCTGCTGAACGATGGCGCGCGCCACCGCGACACGCTGCTGCTGGCCGCCCGACAGTTCCGAGGGCAACCGCTCGGACAGACCCGCAAGGCCGATCTGGTCAAGGATTTCATGCGCGCGCGCGCGCGCCTTGTCCTTGGCCTCGCCGCGGATGGTGGGGCCATAGGCGACATTCTCCAACACGCTCATATGGGGAAACAGCGCATAGGACTGAAACACCATGCCGACATTGCGCTCGGCGGCGGCGCGCTGGCTGACATCCCGCCCGGCGATCTGCACCAGTCCCGCACTGGGCAGCTCCAACCCCGCGATCAGCCGCAGCGAGGTGGTCTTGCCGCAGCCAGAGGGGCCAAGAAAGGTCACCATCTCGCCCTTGGCGATGGACAGGCTGATCGCGTCCACGGCAACGGCGCTGCCGTAACGCTTGGTGACATCGGTGAACTGGATGGCGATTTCGTCAGACATGCATTCTCATTCCGCAGGGGTGAGCTGTCCCTGAAATTCGCGTCGTCGCCCCAGCTTGCGCGCCCCCACAAGGAGCTGGATCAGCAGGATGCAGACGATCATCACGATCATCAGAACAGTCGAATAGGTAATGGCGAGCGCGTATTCCCCGGCCTCGACCCGGCCCATGATATAGGCGGTTGCCATGTTGTGCCGCGCCGAGACAAGGAAGATCACTGCAGAGACTGCCGTCATCGCGGTGACGAAGCTGTAGACAAGCGCCGTGAACACGGCAGGCTTCACCAGCGGGATCACCACCCGCCGCAGGGTCGTGGCCCCGCCTGCGCCCATGGTCTGGCTGGCCTCTTCCATGCTGCGGTCGATCTGGGCGAAGGCGGCCAGACCCGCGCGCATCCCCACCGGCATGTTGCGGAAGACGAAACAGATCACAAGGATCGCCGCCGTGCCGGTAATGTCCACCGGCGGCACATTGAAGGCCGCGACATAGCTGACCCCGACCACGGTGCCGGGGATGGCGAAACTCAGCATCGTGCCGAACTCGAACGCGTTGCGCCCCTTGAAGTCCTGCCGCGACACGAGCCACGCGGTCAGAATGCCGATCAATGTTGTCAGGGGCGCCGCGATGGCCGACACCAGCAATGTGGTCTGCATCGAGTTCCAGGCCGAGCCGTAGAATTCGAGGCCCGTCAGCCCCATCTCGAATGCAAACGCCGTGCGCAGATGGGCGAAGGTGGGGGTCAGGTCCCAGCGCCCGATATCCTGCACGAAACCGCCCAGCAATACGATCAGATAGACACCCAGGGTGAAGGTCACGAAGGGGATCACCACGGCCCAGGCCACACCTTTCAGCCCGAATGGCAAGGTCGAGGCCAGCCCGGCATCGGACTTGCCGGTGACGGTGACGTAGCTCTTGCGACCCAGCCAGCGGTTCTGCAGCCAGAAGGCGGCCAGCGTCAGCGTCAGCAGGATCATTGCCAGCGTCGCGGCATTGCCCAGATCATAGCGCGCGCCGACGACGGCGAAGAAGATGCGCGTCGAGAGCACTTCATACCCGCCCCCCAACACGATGGGGTTGCCGAAATCCGCAAGGCTCTCGATGAAGGCCAGCAGGAAGGCCGCCGCGATACCAGGGCGCAAGAGCGGCCATGTGATCTTGAAGAAGGTCTTGACCGGGCCTGCGCCCAGGGTCTGGCTGGCCTCTTCCAGCGTCGGGTTGATCGCCTCGACCGTGCCCAGCATCACAAGGAAGGTGATCGGCGTGAAGGCCAGCACCTGCGCCATCAGAATGCCGGTCAGACCATAGACCCAGCGCGTCGGGCGCACATCGAAAACCTCGGCCCCGAACTGCGTGACAAGGCCGGTGCGCCCGAACAGCACGATGATCGCGACGCCGACAACGAAGGGCGGCGTGATGATCGGCAGGATCGACAGCGCCCGCAGCGTCTGCTTGAAGCGGAACGAGGTGCGCGCCACGATCAGCGCGAGCGCCAGTCCCAGCGCCGTGCTGATCGTTGCGGCCAGCAGGCCCAGCATCAGCGAGTTGATGACCACGCCGCAGCGCCGCCCCCCGGTGAAGCAGTCAAGCCGCCAGATATCGGGCGCGAACAGGCGGTTCAGGAACGGGCCGAGCGCGATCTCGCCATCGGGGCCCACAAAGGCGGCCAGCGCAAGTTTCAGGATCGGAAAGAAGACGAACAGGCTGAGCAACGCCACGATGAACACGACCGCGCCGCCCGCGAACCGGTCACCGCGGCAGAAGCCGCGCAGCGCAAGGCAATGCGCCGTCAGCCCCAGAAAGGCGATGCCTGCGGTAAACGCCCCCCAGCCGAACCCCGTCTGCCCCGAGCCTGCGGCCGGAAAGAGAGTGCCGATCCAGCCGACCTGCGGCCCGCGCAGTCCCACAGCGAAACCCTGCGCCACCAGCAGGCCGAACCCGGCCAGCGCAAGGCCAAGGAACAGGCGCCCCGCAGCATCGCGCATCCCCGCCCAGATCAGGAC
>PWWF01000282.1 GCA_003561595.1 Paracoccaceae bacterium
CGCCCGGGTTTCGTGCGGCGGGCTGGATCCGGGCGCGGTGCGGGAAGCGCCCGCTCGGCGTGCCCACCCGCCCGCCCTTGCACGCCTCTCAGGCGGCGCGAGGCGCGGGCGTTTTCATGTTCAAGGCACTTGCTTGCTTGCGCCTCTCCCCGTGTGACCGGGGCGCAAGGGTGGGTGGGTGGGCGCACCGGGTGCGCGGGGAGAGGCGCAAGGCATTCCCGAACCTCACGGCATGTCATCCAGAAAATGACGCCCCCGCGCATCCTCGACCTCGATCACCCACAAATCGGGGTCGAACTCGCGCTGACGCATGATCGCGGCGTCAACCTCTGGCTCGGGCCCGTCGCACAGCGCCTGCCAGTGCAAACCGCCGCAAGTCAGATCGGGCATGCGCGTATAGGCCGTGGCCGTCCCGTCCAGCCGCGCCAGCTTGATCAGAACTGCCCCCGCTGTCGCATCCCCGCGCCGGGCGACATAGACAGCAACGCCTTCCATCTGCACACGCCGCAGATAGGCGCCGACCCAGACATGCGCGGCCAGACGTGCGCTCATGAATTGCCGTCGCGGAACTCCAGCCCCATCTCGGAATAGCGCGCGGCCTCTTCCTGCCAGTTCTCGCGCACCTTGACCTGCAGGAACAGATGCACCGGGCGGCCCAGAAACTCGGCGATCTCGGCCCGCGCGGCGGTGGATATGGCCTTGATGCTCGCGCCCTTGTTGCCCAGCACGATCCCCTTGTGCCCGTCGCGCGCGACATAGACCACCTGGTCAATCCGCACGGAGCCGTCGCGGCGTTCTTCCCAGCCCTCGGTCTCGACCGTCAGCTGATAGGGCAGTTCCTCATGCAGGCGCAGGGTCAGCTTCTCGCGCGTCATCTCCGCCGCGATCATGCGCATCGGCAGATCGGCGATCTGATCCTCGGGATACAGCCACGGCCCCTCGGGCAGTTCCCCGGCCAGCCAGCGGCGCAGATCATCCACGCCATGCCCTTTCTCGGCCGAGATCATGAAGGTCTGCGCAAAGGGATAGGCCGCGTTGAGTTTTGCTGTCAGATCCAGCAACACCTCGGCCTTGACGCGGTCGATCTTGTTGATCGCCAGCGCCACCTTCTGCACAGGCGACATGCGCTGCTCCAGCGCCTCGATGATCCCGCGCACCCCGTCGGTCAGGCCGCGATGCGCCTCGACCAGCAGGACCACCAGATCGGCATCGGCAGCCCCGCCCCAGGCCGCCGCGACCATCGCCCGGTCCAACCTGCGGCGCGGGCGGAACAGGCCTGGCGTATCCACAAAGACGATCTGCGACCCGCCCTCGATCGCGACCCCGCGGATGCGGGTGCGCGTGGTCTGGACCTTATGCGTGACGATCGACACCTTGGCGCCGACCATGCGATTGGTCAGCGTGGATTTACCGGCATTCGGCTCTCCGATCAGGGCGACAAAGCCTGCGCGGGTTGTCATGGGGCGCTCTCCTATCTAGAGGGTGTCGCATAGACCAGTTGGGGGGCGAAGGCCAGTCCGATGCGCTTGGCCCCACCCCTTGCCAGCACAGGCCCCTGCCCCATGATCCGCGCGTTCCACCCCGATGATCTGCCCGCGCTTGACGCGCTGCGCGCGGCCAGCTTCGCGCCGGTCTTTGCGGGGTTTCGCGCGGCATTGGGGGCGCGGGTCGCCGATGTGGCGCTTGCCCGGGCCGAGGCGGAACAGGCCGAATTGCTGGCCGAGCTTGCCGCATCCGACACGCATGACCTGCTGGTCAGCCTTGGCCGCGATGGCACGCCCAGCGGGTTTGTCGCGCTGCGCTGTGACAGGGCAAAAGGTCTGGGAGAGATCACGCTGATGGCGGTGTCGCCCGAAGCACAGGGCGCAGGCGTGGGCCGTACGCTGACCGAGGCCGCGCTGGAGCGGATGCGCGCGGCGGGGATGCGCGCGGCCTGTGTGGGCACCGGGGGCGATGCTGCCCATGCCCCGGCCCGCGCGCTCTATGCGGCGGCGGGGTTTCAGGCCGCGATCCCGTCCCTGTCGCTTTACCGCGCGCTCTGATCCGCGCCCGTCAACCGGTCCAGCAGGCTGCGCGCGGCGCGCTGTTCGGCCTGTCGTTTCGACCCGGCGGTGGCGCTGGCGCTCTCGCCCGATTCCAGCCGCACCTCGACCGTGAATTCCGGCGCGTGATCGGGGCCAGAGCGCGCGACCTCGGCATAATCGGGCGGGGTCTGGCTGCGGGCCTGCGCCCATTCCTGCAGGCTGGTCTTGGCATCGCGCGCATCCTCTGCCACGCCCGCGATCCGACTGCCCCACAGCCGCAGCACGGCGGCGCGCGCCGCCTCGAACCCGGCATCGAGATAGATCGCGGCGATCACCGCTTCCATCGCATCGGCCAGAATCGCGTCCTTGCGCCGCCCGCCCGACAGCATCTCCGACCGCCCCAGCTTGAGCGCATCGCCCAGACCCAGATCACGCGCGACGGCGGCGCAGGCCTCTTTGCGCACCAGCGCATTGTAGCGCGGTGCAAGCTGGCCCTCGCTGGCAGTGGCATCGGCGGAATAAAGCGCTTCTGCCATCACCAGCCCCAGCACCCGGTCGCCCAGAAATTCCAGCCGCTGATTGTCCGGCCGCGTGGGCGAGGACATGGACGGATGCGTCAGCGCCATGCGCAGCAGGTCAGGCTGCGCGAACGGGTGCCCCAGCCGGTCGGCCAGCGCCAGCAGCGCCGCCCCCTGTTTCACGGCAGCGCCTGAAAGAAGCGGTCGCTGCGCCATGTCCAGAAGAAGAAGAGCGAGCGCCCCTCGGCCGAAAAGACGACATGACGCGCGCGCCCGATCAGATGGTCAAAGGGCACCATGCCCACGCCGCCCACCTGCCGCGGCATGCGGCTGTCGAGCGAATTGTCGCGGTTGTCACCCATGAAGAAGAAATGCCCCTCAGGCACGGTAAAGACCGGCGTGTTGTCGCTGGCGCTGTTATCCGAGATGTTCAGAACGGGGTAGCTGCGGCCATTGGGCAGGGTCTCGATCGCGCGGGATTTCAGGCAATCGCCGCCCTCGCCCACGGGCGCATTCTCGCAGCGCGGGAACTGGCGGGCAGAGCCCTGACGCTCATAGGTCTCGACGAAATCGCCATCGGGTTCCTGCGGCAGCGCCTCATCATTCAGATAGAGGACGCCATCGCGCATCTGCACCCGGTCGCCCGGCATCCCGATCAGCCGCTTGATGTAATCGGCCCCTGTGCCCGGATGGCGAAAGACCACGATATCGCCATGCTCGGGCTCACTGCCCAGGATGCGGCCCTCGAACGGGCACAGGCCAAAGGGGCAGGAATAACGCGAATAGCCATAGGCCATCTTGTTCACGAACAGGAAATCCCCGATCAGCAGCGTTTCCTTCATCGACCCCGACGGAATGTAGAAGGGCTGAAAGAACAGGGTGCGGAACAGGCCCGCGATCAGCAGGGCATAGACGATGACCTTGATGTTTTCCCACAGCCCGTCTTTCTTGGTCTCTGTCGCGCTCATCTTCACCCTTCCGGCTGGCATCGGTTTTGCGCGCTTCATGGGCGCGGGCGCGCGCGAAGTCAAGCGCGCGCGGGGTGCGTCGCAGGCTCAGAATCGGGGTTTTCAAGGGGCGCGAGGCTGCGTATAGTCGCGCCCATGACCCGCGCTCCGCATATGGTGTCGCGCAGCACCCCCTGCGCCCTGCTGCTTCTTAGCAGCCTCTGAGCGTGCTCCGGACGGGCGCGCCGCTCAGAGGTGAGATGCGCCCGCCAAGCTACCCCCCCAATTCATGACATGCGCAGGCAGGTGGCCAGATGCCCCCGCGCGCAGTGCCAGACAGGAGCACCCGATGAGTGCCATATCGCGACCGCAGGATCAGGTCCTGATCTTTGACACCACCTTGCGCGACGGCGAGCAATCGCCCGGCGCCACCATGAGCCATAATGAAAAGCTCGATATCGCCGCCATGCTGGACGAGATGGGCGTCGATATCATCGAGGCCGGGTTTCCCATTGCCTCGGAGGGCGATTTCCAGGCTGTGAGCGAGATTGCGAAGAATTCGAAAAACGCCGTGATCTGCGGGCTGGCGCGCGCCAATCTGACCGATATCGACCGCGCATGGGACGCAGTGCGCCATGCCCCCCGCGGGCGCATACACACCTTTATCGGCACCTCGCCCCTGCATCGCGATATCACCGCGCTCGATCAGGACGGGATGGTCGCGCGGGTGCATGAAACGGTCAGCCATGCGCGCAACCTGTGCGAGGATGTGCAATGGTCGCCCATGGATGCCACCCGCACCGAGGCCGATTTCCTGTGCCGCGTGGTCGAAACCGCGATCAAGGCGGGCGCCACGACGATCAATATTCCCGACACTGTGGGCTATACCTATCCGCGCGAAAGTGCCGATCTGATCGCGATGCTGCGCAACCGCGTGCCCGGCGCGGATGAGGTGATCTTTGCCACGCATTGCCATAATGATCTGGGCATGGCGACAGCGAACGCGCTGGCCGCGGTCGAGGCCGGCGCGCGCCAGGTCGAATGCACGATCAACGGTCTGGGCGAGAGGGCGGGCAATACCGCGCTGGAAGAGGTGGTGATGGCGCTGCGCGTGCGCAATGACATCCTGCCCTATGCCACCCGCATCGACACGACCAAGATCATGGGCATCTCGCGCATGGTGGCGGCCGTGTCTGGCTTTGCGGTGCAGTTCAACAAGGCCGTGGTGGGCAAGAACGCCTTTGCGCATGAATCGGGCATCCATCAGGACGGGATGCTGAAGAACAAGGAAACCTTCGAGATCATGCGCCCCGAGGATATCGGGCTGCAGGCGACCAATCTGGTGATGGGCAAGCATTCGGGCCGCGCGGCGCTGCGCGCGAAACTCGCCGATCTGGGCTATGAGCTGGGGGACAACCAGCTCAAGGATGTGTTCGTGCGGTTCAAGGCGCTCGCCGACCGCAAGAAAGAGGTCTATGATGATGACCTGATCGCCCTTATGGCCGAAGCCAGCGCCGATGAGGACGCGGCCTTTCTGCAGGTGCGCCGCCTGCGCGTGGTCTGCGGCACCGAAGGCCCGCAAGAGGCAGAGCTGACCCTGTCCATCGGCGGTGAGGAGAAATTCATCGATGCCACCGGCGACGGCCCGGTCGATGCGACATTCAACGCGATCAAGATGCTGTTTCCGCATGACGCGCGGCTGGAGCTGTATCAGGTCCATGCCGTGACCGAAGGCACGGATGCGCAGGCCACGGTCAGCGTGCGGCTGAAGCTGGACGGCGTGGTCTATACCGGCCAGTCCGCTGACACCGATACGGTCGTTGCCTCGGCCAAGGCCTATGTGCACGCGCTCAACCGGCTGGTGATGCACAAGCACCGGGGCAATCTGTCCGCGCTGATGAGTTCTGCCGGTTAGAGGGTCAGGGATGGGGGCGGTCAATCGCCCTCGCCGCCACCGGGGTCGCAGTCATGTCCGCCGCCATGGGGGCTCATGTCGTCACCGATCCGGATGCGCCATTCCGTGTCATGAATCCAGCGCGGCAGCCAGTGATCTTCTGGCAGAACCAGTTGCGCGATCTTGCTGCCCAGCAGGATCGCGACAAGCAGCCCGAAGCCCAGCCAGAACATCGGACCAGGAAGGCCGGGTTCGAATGGCATGACGTTCCCTCACTGTGTTCTGCCAGAGCTTATAGCGGGTTTTGGGCAAAACCATGGCGGGCAGGCTTGGGTTACGCGACTGCCCGCCCGCGCGCGTCAGGCCGCGCCCGCGAGGCGTGCAGGGGGGGGTGGGTGGGCACGGCTCGCGGGCGCCCTCAGCGACCCGCGCG
>PWWF01000163.1 GCA_003561595.1 Paracoccaceae bacterium
CTCGATCCCCGCCGCGCGCGCCATCGCGGGCAGATGCAGCACCAGATTGGTGGACCCGCCCGTGGCCATCAGCCCCACGATCCCGTTCACGAAGGCGCGTTCATCCAGCACCTGTCCCGCCGGGCGATAATCATTGCCCTGCGCGGTGATTGCCAATGCGCGTTCAGTCGCGGCCACGGTCAGCGCTTCGCGCAACGGCGTGCCGGGATTGACAAAGGCCGCGCCGGGCAGGTGCAGCCCCATGAATTCCATCAGCATCTGGTTGGTATTGGCGGTACCGTAGAAGGTGCAGGTGCCGGGCCCGTGATAGCTGGCCATCTCGGCCTCCATCAGTTTGTCGCGCCCGATCTGCCCTTCGGCGAATTGCTGGCGCACCCTGGCCTTTTCATCATTGGGCAGCCCGCTGGTCATCGGCCCTGCAGGCACAAAGACCGAAGGCACATGGCCAAAGGTCGCTGCCGCGATCACCAGCCCCGGCACGATCTTGTCGCAGACCCCCAGCCAGACCGCCGCGTCAAAGCAGTTATGCGACATCGCCACCCCGGCCGAGAGCGCGATCACATCGCGCGAGAAGAGCGACAGTTCCATCCCCGGCTGGCCCTGGGTCACGCCGTCACACATAGCAGGCACACCGCCGGCCACCTGCGCAGTGCCGCCCGCTGCGCGGGCGGCCTGGCGTATGATCTCGGGGTAATGCTCGAACGGCTGATGCGCCGACAGCATGTCGTTATAGGCCGTCACGATCCCCAGATTGGGCGCGCGCCCCCCGGCCAGCATGTCCTTGTCCGCCCCCATCGCCGCATAGGCATGGGCCTGGTTGCCGCAAGAGAGATGCGCACGCACTGGCCCTGCATCGGCGGCGGCCTGCATACGCTCCAGATAGGCCGCGCGGCGCGGGGCGGAACGGGTGCGGATACGGTCGGTGACGGATTCGATGACGGGGTGCAGGGGCATCTGGCTCTCCTGTGCCTGAACGGAAGGTCTGACCCTGATATAACCAGTTAGCGCTAACAGTTCAATGCGGCAAAGCGGGCATGCTGGGCTGCCGCACCTGGCGGGCGGCGGGGCTGGACACTGCCGGGGCCTCCGGGGCGCTTGTGCTCACTCTGGAAAAGGCATTCAGGCTTGCGATCCGCGCCCGTATGGGCGCCGTCATGCGCCAATTGTCGGCTTTGTCCGGGCTTGCATCGGATTTGCATCGGGCTTGCATCTGGGTTGCGCGCAAGGGTCGCGGGCAGATCCCATGGACGCGCAGGTCACCGCTGGCACACAGCGACATCATCCCAAGGCGCACGGGCGCCGCTCAGCGCGACAAATCCGGGCGGTGTTCTGTGCGACGTCAGAATACGGGGCAGCACGACAGTTCAAGCCGGCACGGCAGGTCAGTCTCAATTCGATCATGGTCAACATCAGCGATCCGGACGGAACCGCGCAGACCCCTTTGGCATCGGACCAGATTGTCTTGCGCCAGCGGCCGCTTTGGCAGCGCCGGCCAGCCGGAGTTCCACTATACGCATGGAAGACACCCGTTGCGCCACTTGACCAATGAGAGGCTTGGTAACGCAAGGCACCCCAGGCGAAGGTTACCGCCCTCCCACAAAGGCGATGGCGACAGTTACGCGCCCCCAAGCTCGGCTAAAAATGACCCCGCCGGGGCACTCGTCCCGCTGCGCGATCGATGGCGTGGCGCAATCGCTCAAGCGTCCCTCCCCCCGTCACGCACATGTCCGGCAGGCGTAACCCCGAAGGCATCGACGACGGAACGCCCCATCTGATGTATTGCGGGGTCAGACAAGCCGTAATGAGGGATCAGGAATGCCCGCAACGGTGGTCCCCGTCCCTTGCGGCAACTCCTCGGCGGCATCTCTCTGTAACCGAGCTTGTCCCGGATCGAGGCCAACAGAGTAACACCGGGAAGACCCCGCAGGTCACCGCGCAGCCCCGCCAGCCTGTAGGATCAGGCCCCCGCAAACATCTGTCAGGCCCTTCTGGAACGCGCCTGCCAATATCCGCGCTTTTGAAACGTGCCACGTCACGCCGACACGCCAAGCTACCCCCTTGAGACACCCCCTCGCTGCCCGAGCCATGCCCTCAGCACATGGCGGGACTGCGCATTTGTTGGTCACATTCCCTGTCGCAACCCCCTATATGCTGCCCCGTAGAGAACACAGGAGCCAAAAGAAATGACCCCCTCGAACCTGCCCCATTCGCTGGATATTACCGCGCTGGAGCTTGAAGCCCGCCGCATGCGCGCCGAATGGATTGCTGATGGCGTGAAAGCGCTGATGGCCCGCCTGAGCGCGCTGATCCCGCATGGCGGGGCCTCTGCCCGCGGCTGATCCGGCCTGACGGATGGCGGGGGGCTTTCCAAAGCGGCCCCCCTCGCATATGGCATCGCAAAGCCCTCGAGCAGGACGCCATGATGCCCGATCTTCCCATTCTCCGACTGAAACCCAAGGCCGAAGCGCGTGCCATACGGCATGGCTTTCCATGGGTCTTTGCCAATGAATGCGTGCTGGACCGGCGCACGCGCGCACTGCCTGCGGGCAGTTTCGCGCAATTGCAGGACGGGATGCAGCGCCCGCTGGGCATTGTGACCGTGAATCCGGCCTCGAAAATCGTGGGTCGGATGATGGATCGCGATGCGCAGGCGCAGATCGATGGCGCATGGATCGCAGCACGCCTGCGCCGCGCGCTTGCCATGCGCGACCGGCTTTTCGCCACCCCCCATTACCGCCTGATCCATGCCGAGGCCGATGGCCTGCCGGGCGTGGTGATCGACCGGTTCGGGGAGGCTGCAGTGATCCAGCCCAACGCGGCATGGGCCGAACGACAGTTCGATTTGCTGGCGACGGCGCTTGCCGATGTCACCGGGGTAAGCGTGATCGTCAAGAACGGCACGGGGCGCGCCCGCGCGCTGGAAGGTCTGGCCGAGGAAACCGCGCTCCATACGGGCGCGCTGGACGGCCCGGTGCCGGTGCCGATGAATGGTGCGACCTATCTGGCCGATCTGACAGGCGGGCAGAAAACCGGGCTGTTCTATGATCAGCGCGACAATCACGCCTTTGCCGCAAGACTGGCAGTAGGGGCGCGCGTGCTGGATGTGTTTGCCCATGTCGGCGGGTTCGCATTGGCGGCGCTGGCGGGGGGCGCACAATCGGCACTGGCGGTGGACAGCTCGCAGCCCGCGCTGGCGCTGGCCGAACAAGGCGCGGCGGCAAGCGGTGTCGCTGACCGCTTTGCCACACGGCAAGGCGATGCCTTTGCCACGCTGGAAGCCCTGGCGCAGGAGGGCGCGCGCTTTGATCTGGTGATCTGCGATCCGCCCGCCTTTGCGCCCAACAAGGACGCGCTGACCGCGGGGTTGCGCGCCTATGAACGCGTGGCGCGGCTGGCCGCACCGCTGGTCGCCGACGGGGGCTATCTGGGCCTGTGTTCATGCTCGCATGCCGCCGATCTGGGGGCATTCCGCGCCGCAAGCGCACGCGGCATCGGACGCGGGGGACGGCGCGGGCAGATCATCCATACAGGGTTTGCCGGGCCGGACCATCCGCAATTGCCGCAACTGGCCGAAAGCGGCTACCTCAAATCCGTGTTCTTCCGCCTGACCGCATGAAGGTGGTGCTCGACGCCTGTGTGCTGTTCCCGACAGTGCTGCGCGAGATCCTGCTGGGCGTGGCGGCGCGCGGGGGCTATGCGCCGCTCTGGTCGGCGCGGCTATTGGCCGAATGGCAGCGCGCTGCAGCCCGGCTGGGGCCCGAGGGGGCGGCGATCGCAGCAGCAGAGATCGCCAGCCTGCGCGGGCAGTGGCCACAGGCCGAGATTGATGCCGACCCTTCGACCGAGGCGCGGCTCTGGCTGCCCGATCCCGCCGATGCGCATGTGCTGGCAACGGCGATCACCGGGAGTGCTGCGCAGATCGTGACGCTGAACCTGCGCGATTTTCCGACCCGGTTGCTGACGCCCGAGGGGGTGGTTGCCGAAGGCCCGGATGCGTTTCTGATGGCGCTGTGGCTGGATCAGCCGGAGATTGTGGAGGCAGCCGTGAAGGCTTCACAGGCGCGGACCGAAGCGGCCTCGGGCAGAGAGCAGCCCCTGCGCCCGCTGCTGAAACGGGCGAAACTGCCGCGTCTGGGCAAGGCGCTGGGCTGAGGCAGGGTGGGTTGCCACCCACCCTACATCGCCCGATCCGGTATCCCGTAGGGTGGGTGAAACCCACCCCGGATGGCCGACAGACAGATTTCATCTGGCCGGGTTGATCCGTTCCGGATGAGAGGCCAAGGACATTGCCCCATCGCCACGCCACCAGTTGCTTTTCCGGACCGCCGTTACGCAACTCTCGGTATTCCGGGCAATGGCGGCAAGGCATGATTGCCAATGTGGTGTTTTCATTGTGATAGCCTGCATCCCGGCCTGCCATCGGCCTCATGAACCAAGCCACCAAGTCCTGATCAGGAGAACGGTGCGTCATCATGGCATGACCGAATTTCACGAAATGGGTCAAGTCCGCTCTTGTGACACAGGTGGCAGATCGGGGCACCTCGCGTCATGCGGGCAGCCCGCGACGCACGTGGCGTCATCGACGACATCGCCGCCGCGTGGCAGCGTGAAGGGTTGCCAGAGGCACACCCCCCTCTGCTCATGCCGGATGGAGCACGATGGTCGCAACCGTCACAGGGCATGCGGGCCGGGGGCAGAACGCCAGCGGGGCTCCACAGGTGGGCCGGGCAGCACCCACAGGTCACCCTCAGCGCCGGGGTCTTGCACCGGGTCACCGACATCCTCGGGCGGGAGTGCAAATGCGCAAGTTGCGCGCATGCTGCAGCTCATCCAACCGAGTTGTCCGCGTTGTGCCCGGAAAGGCGCAGCATCACAGCCCGTGCTCGGCATACCAGGCGCGCAGGTCCGACAGGCTGTCCTCATCCCAGCCGGGCGGGTCGGTCAGCCTGTACCAGCCATCCAGATAATGCGCGGCAGCATAGACATGGCCTGTGCCGACCGGGGTGCGAAATGCCGCAAAAAGATCGGCCAGAAGCTGAAAAAAGGTCACAACCGGCACCCAGCGGAATTCCGACGTGACCTCGGGCGCGCGTGGCGTCAGCCACTCGGGCTGGCGATATAAGCTCTCAGGCTCGAAAAAGGTAATCGCATCCGTGGGGTATTGCAGATAATGGATGCGCGGACGCCCCCATGGCGCGTCGTCATGGTCAGTCACGCCTTCCTGTGTGGCAAAGCGCACCAGCCCGCCTGTCCCCAACTCCGGGCGCCAGGCGGGGCTGCCCTGGTTGCGCCGGGCAGTGAATTCCTGCCAGAGCGGGTTGGCAAAGGTCGGCCCAACCCAGAATGCCCCGTCATAGGGGGCATCGAGCAGGTCCCAGAGATCGGCGGATGTCTCGGAATAAAGCGAGCCGAGGCTCAGGCCATAGAGATACAGCCTGGGGCGGCTATCCGCAGGCAGGCTGCGCCAATGGTCATGGATGGCCCGAAACACTTCCTGCGCGCTTTCTTCGCCATAATCGGGATCGACCAAAAGGGTCAGCCAGCTTGGCAGATAGGAATACTGCACCGAGACCGAGGCCACATTGCCCCGCCACAGATATTCCAGCGTCGACAAGCTGGCGCGATGTATCCAGCCCGTGCCGGTGGGCGTGCCGATGACCAGAACTTCACGCGAGAAGGCGTCGCTGCGGATCAGCTCATTCAGCGCAAGGGCCGCGCGTTCCTCTGGCGTGTCGGCCGAGTTCAGCCCGATATAGACCCGCGCCGGGGTCATGGCCGGGCGGGCCGGGTCGCTGCCCGC
>PWWF01000021.1 GCA_003561595.1 Paracoccaceae bacterium
CGGCTGTGGAAAGATGCCATGATGGACTGGCTGGCCCCACGCCCCGGACAGCAATTGCTGGATGTGGCAGGCGGCACGGGCGATGTCGCCTTTCGGTTCCTGCGCCGCGCGGGTGCGACCGCGCAGGCCACGGTGCTGGATTTGACAGAACCCATGCTGATCGAGGGGCAGAAACGCGCCGAGGCTGCGAATATGGCAGGCCAGCTTGACTGGGTGGTGGGCGATGCGATGGCCCTGCCCTTTCCGCCCGCAAGCTTCGATGTCTATACGATCAGTTTCGGCATCCGCAATGTCACCCGGATCGAGGATGCGCTGTCCGAGGCGTTTCGCGTGCTGCGCCCCGGCGGTCGGCTGATGGTGCTGGAATTCAGCCAGATCCCGAATGATCTGATGCAGAAGGTCTATGATCTGTATTCCTTCAACATCATCCCGATGATGGGGCAGGTCGTGACGGGGGATCGCGACAGCTATCAATATCTGGTCGAATCAATCCGCCGCTTCCCCGATCAGGACCGGTTCGCCGAAATGATCCGCAGCGCCGGGTTCGATCAGGTGCGCTATCGCAACCTGTCGATGGGCATTGCCGCGCTGCATTCAGGCTGGAAGCTCTAGGCCGATGCGGGGACCGATCAACCTATGGCGGCTGGCCCGCACCGGAGCCACATTCGAGCGCACGGGCGCGATGCAGGTCGTGCTGGAAGCGCTGAACGCGCCCCCGCGCCTGCGTGTTGCCGCGCGTGTGCTGGGCTGGCCGTTCAAGCTGCTGGGGCTGCGCGGCGACCCGGACCTGCCACCGCTGACCCGCGCGCTGACAGCCCTTGGCCCGGCCTATATCAAGTTCGGGCAGACGCTGGCCACGCGGCCCGATGTGGTCGGGTCCGAACTGGCCGATCAATTGCGCTATCTGCAAGACCGGCTGGCGCCCTTCCCCCGCAGCGTGGCGATGGACACCGTGGCCGAGGAACTTGGCCACCCCGTCCCATCGCTGTTTTCCGAATTCTCCGAACCCGTGGCCGCCGCCTCTATCGCGCAGGTACATTGGGCGATTCGGGCTGATACCGGTCGCAAGGTCGCCATCAAGGTGCTGCGCCCGGGCGTGGAACGTGCCTTTCGCCGCGATATCGACGCGTTCTATTTCGCCGCCGGTCTGATCGAGGTGCTTCTGCCCAAGACCCGCCGCCTGCGCCCGCTGGATGTGATCGCGCATTTCGAAAGCGTGGTCGAAGGCGAGATCGATCTGCGACTGGAAGCCTCGGCTGCTGCCGAATTCGCCGCCAATACCGAGGATGACGCGGGCTTTTCCGTGCCCCGCCCGGTCTGGGACCTGTCCTCGCGCCGGGTGATGACGCTGGGCTGGGCAGAGGGCGTGACCATGGGCGACAATGCCGCGCTGGATGCGCTGGGCCTGGACCGGGCCGAGCTGGGCATACGAGTGCTGTCGCTGTTCCTGCGCCATGCGCTGCGCGATGGATTCTTTCACGGGGACATGCATCAGGGCAATCTGAAGGTCGCGCCCTCGGGCGAGATCATCGCGCTGGATTTCGGGATCATGGGGCGGATCGACGGCTTTACCCGCCGTGCCTATGCCGAGATCATTTTCGGCTTTATCCGCAAGGATTACCGCCGCGTGGCCGAAGTGCATTTCGAGATGGGCTATGTCCCCGCCGACCGGGACATCGACGAATTCGCGCGCGCCCTCCGCGCCGTCGGGGAACCGATTTTCGGCATGGATGCGCGCCATATCTCGATGGCCAAGCTGCTGGCCTATCTGTTCGAGGTGACGGAACGCTTCGGCATGGAAACCCGCACCGAACTGATCCTGCTGCAGCGCACCATGGTCGTGGTCGAGGGGGTGGCGCGGTCGCTCAACCCCGAAATCAACATGTGGCATGTCGCACGGCCCATCGTCGAGGAGTATGTCCGCGAGAATATCGGGCCGCAGGCGCTGGCGCGCGATCTGGCGCAGACGGCCCGCATTCTGGTGCGCTTTGGCCCGCATCTGCCGCGCATGGTCGAAACCGCGCTGATCGCACAGTCGCAACGGGACGAGCCGCAACCGCCGTCGCGCCAGATCGGGCCGGTAACCGGGGCCGCATTGGGCGCAGGGCTGGTTGCGCTGGGGGTCGGCTTGGGCAGTCTGCTATAGACCCTTTTGCCAATCCGGCACGGACAGCACGGCGCGCAGCGCCTCCGTCAGACGCGCGCGTTCCAGCAGCACCAGCATGGCGGGGCGGTCGCTGTGCAGCGTGACCTCGGGCGCGCTGGCGCGGTTCGATGTGCCCACCAGCGCCTCGGGCGTGAACGGTATGCCCTCTATCGGCCAGTGCAGCCCGGTCGAGCGGCCGGCGACCTGCCCCATCGGGAACAGTGACACGCGCTCGCCCACATCCAGCCCCAGATGCAGGCGCGGGGGGGCCAGAAACACGATATCCTCTGCCGCCAGCAACAGCACACGGGCCGATCCGTGGCGGGTCAGCGATGTCATGGCCGCAAGCGTGTGATCCAGCCGCGCCCCGTCAAAGCCCAGCCCCAGCACAAAGGGCGCGCGAATCCGCGACAGGCATTTGTCCAGATCAGTGCTGTCCTGTTCCGGCACATGCAGCACGCAGTCGCCAAGCCGGGCGCGCAGATCAGGCGCGATGGAATCCAGATCGCCGATCACCTGTTCGGGCAGATGCCCAAGCGCTGCCGCCCGATTGGCCCCGCCATCGGCCGCGACCAGGCGCGGCGCAAGCGAAAGCGACAGGTCCAGATCACGCCTGTTGACTATTCCACCACCAACAAGCGTAACGGCCGAAGGGTCATGGACGGGCTGTGGCAAAGCGTTATCCTGTATCTCGAAACGAATCGTTGCGATCTTTGGCCACATTCAGATCATCAAAATACCCAAGTCTGAACATTGAATCGCTCAGGTAGTCAGCGACTTTGCCGATGTTATGGTAAAGAAAGTGAGCAAGTCATGGTGCCCCCGAATAAAATCCTGACCGTGTCCTATGGCACGTTTTCCTGCACTCTCGAAGGGTTTGACGAACCTTTCGGGACGATGCAGGCGATTTCGGAGTATTTTCGCGATCTTGCCGAGCGCGACAGATATTTTGGCGCCGAGCCGCCGACCCCGGATGCCGATATGCTGCACCGCATTGCGGAACGCGAGATTCAGCGCCGGGTCGAGGCACGGGTTCAGGACAATCAGGTTGTCCTGCGCACCGACATGGCCCATGCGCCCACGCCCGCCGCGCAGGCACCCCAGGCGCTGACACAGCAAACCGCTGCGGCACCGGTTGCCTATGCCCAGCCGCAAGCCGACGAGGCCATCGCCGAGCCAGAGGCACCAGCGCACCCCGAATCGACAGAGGCAGAGGCACCCACCGCGCCGGAGGCCGAGGCGCCCGCGCCCGAGCAGAAGGTCGTCGCCGAGGCGCCTGAGAGCGATCAGGCCGATGATGACGCGCAGGACGCCCCGGCGAATGGCGAGGATTTCAGCGACAAGCTGGCGCGCATTCGCGCCGCGGTCGCAAAATCCGCAACGGCCCCGGCCGCCGTCGCGCCCATTGCCAACGCCCCGGAAGCGCCCACGGCCCCGCAGGATGCGGATGACAGCGCACATGATACCGGGTCTGACGATGATACGGTTATCGCAGCCGATTTCGACACCACCACCCCCGAGGCTGACGCGGAAGCACCGCAGGACGCGGACGACGTCGCCGTGGAAACCGAAGCCGTTGAAGACGCGCCGACGCAAAACGACGATACGGTCGTCGCGGCCGATTTCGACACCACCGCACCCGAGGCTGACACCGAAACGCAGCTTGAGGGCGTGACGGCCGAAGAAGACACCCCCCTGCCCGATGAGGACACAGGGGAGGATTCGATCTTCGCGGCCATATTCGATGATGAGCACGCGCCCGAGGCGCAAGCGCAAGACGCCGGTGATACCGCTGAAGACGTGGCGCAGCCCGACGAAGATGACGACGCGGGCACGGATTCGGTTCTGGCCGCTCATTTCGACAATGACGACAGCTTTGACGACATGGTGCCCGAGGATGACTTCGACAGCGCGCTGATCGCAGCAGGCGACGCACCCGCAACCGACACGGCAGAGCCTGAGGAGCAGGACAATGCCGCCCCGCAACCTGCGGCAGACAGCCAGCCCTCGACTCAGGACCTGCGCGATCGGATTCGCGGCATGCTGGGCAGCACTGGCCTGACGGATAGCGCCGAATCCGACCTGATCTCCGAACTGACGCAGATCGAGGCAGAGGTTGCCCCCCGCCGCGCCCGCAGCAGCGAAGAACGCCGCGCAGCACTTGGCGACAATATGGACGGGGATGCCGAGCGCCTGCTCGAGGTCGCGAAAACCGAGATGGGCGCAGAGGACGGGCAGCGCCGCCGTGACGCGTTCGAGCATATGCGTGTCGCTGTCGATGCCACCCGTGCGGAAGAAGAGACAATGGGGCCCCGGCGTTCCGAGTTCGAGCAAAACCGCGAGATCGAGCGCTATCGCCTTGATATGGATGCGCCCGAAGCGCTCAAGCCCCATGTCGTCGCCAAGCCCGCCGAGGTGCAGACCCCCGATCCGGAACCGCAGATTACAGCGCCTGCACCCACCCCCATGGATGACGCGGACCTGCCCGATGAGGACGACGTAGCGCCGGAAGTCGCGGCGCGCGCAGACGACACCCCCAGCGCGGCTGACGCGGAGGTGGCTCAGTTTCTGGTTGATGAAGAAGACAGCACAGCCGAAGAAGCCGACTCAGCCCCGGCAGCGCCAGTTCAGCCAGAGCCTGCCGCACGCAACCCCTTCCCCCGTCGCCCGGCCGTCGCCGGGGCGACACGCGCACAGCGCCCGCAGGCAGAACGCGGCCCGCTGGTGCTGGTATCAGAACAGCGCGTCGATGCGGCCCCGACCGGTCCGGTCATGCCGCGCCGCGTGCGCCCCGAAGGCGCTGCTGGCCTGGACATCCACAATGTCGCCACCCAGCAGGCAGTGGGCGAGGATGACACCGCAGCCTATGGCCAATTCGTGAAACAGGTCGATGCCTGGCTTCTGGACGAACAGATCGAGGCCGCAGCCGCCTATCTGACCCACAAGAAGGGGCAGGCGGAGTTTTCGCGCGTCGAGCTGATGACCTATGTGGTTGCCAACAATGCCAGCAAGAAGGTCAGCCGCGACGACCTGCTGCGCGCCTTTGGCACGCTGCTGCGCGAGGGTCGGCTGGAACGCGGGTCTACAGGTCAGTTCCGGCTGGCATCCGTGTCCGAGTTCGACGAACCCGCGCGGCAATACGCGGCAAGCTGACCGCCCGGCAGATTGCACCAACAAGGCCCCGGCGAAGACCGGGGCCTTTTGCCATGCGCGCTCCGGCAAAAGCCAAGGCTGATCGCGGCTCAGCCTGCCGATGTCTCGGTCTGATCCGCGAATTGCAGGGCGTGCAGTTTGGCGTAGCTGCCCCCAAGCGCCAGCAGACTGATGTGATCGCCCTTTTCGACAATCTGCCCTTTGTCCATGACAAGGATCTGATCGGCATCGCGCACAGTCGACAGGCGGTGCGCGATCACCAAGGTCGTACGCCCGGTCGTCAAGCGGCCCAGCGCGGCCTGCACCAGTGCCTCGGACCGCGAATCCAGCGCGCTTGTCGCCTCATCCAGCAGCAGGATCGGGGTGTCGCGCAAAAGCGCACGCGCAATCGCCACCCGCTGCCGCTGCCCGCCCGACAGATTGGACCCGCGCGGCCCTGCCCGTGTCTCAAGCCCCTTGGAAAGAAGCGGCAGGAACTC
>PWWF01000225.1 GCA_003561595.1 Paracoccaceae bacterium
CCTTGCCGGGCGTCAGATCGGCCAGCATATGACGGATATTGGTCGCATAGAGCGTCGAGGATTGCGCCGCCATCCGGCTGGGGAAATCCGTGTAACCCACGATAACCACGCCGTTTTCCGTGACCAGCCGTTCATCGGCCACGGTCAGGTCGCAATTACCGCCCTTCTCGGCGGCCAGATCCACGATCACCGATCCGGGCTTCATCATCTGGACCATGTCCTCGGTCCAGAGCTTGGGCGCAGGGCGCCCCGGGATCAGGGCCGTGGTGATGACGATATCGACATCCGGGGCCAGTTCGCGGAATTTCTCAAGCTGCTTTTCGCGGAATTCCGGGCTGGACGGGGCCGCGTAGCCCCCCGTCTCCGCCCCGTCTGTGGCCGTATCCTCAAAATCGAGGAAAACGAACTCGGCCCCCATCGACTCGATCTGCTCGGACACTTCGGGGCGCACATCGAAGGCCAGCGTGATCGCACCCAGGCTGGTCGAGGTGCCGATTGCCGCCAGACCTGCCACGCCCGCGCCCACGACCAGAACGCGTGCAGGCGGGATCTTGCCCGCCGCCGTCACTTGGCCCGTGAAGAAGCGGCCGAAATTGTTGCCCGCCTCGATCACGGCGCGGTAGCCTGCGATATTGGCCATGGATGACAGCGCATCCATCTTTTGCGCGCGGGAAATCCGGGGCACCATGTCCATCGCGATCACGGTCGCGCCACGGGCCTTGGCGGCCTCGAGCATCGCCTCGTTCTGCGCGGGCCAGAAGAAGGAAATCAGCGTCTGCCCCTCGCGCAGGCGCTCGATCTCGGGCAGTTCGGGCTCGCGCACCTTGATCACGACATCCGTGGCCGCGCAGAGCGCATCCGCATCCGCAACGACCGTTACGCCTGCTGCCTCATACAGTGTATCGCTGAACCCGGCCGCCAGCCCGGCGCCGGATTCGACGAAACACTCATGTCCCAGCTTGGCGATCTGCGTGGCACTGTCCGGTGTCAGCGCGACCCGCGCCTCACCGGGCTTGATTTCCTTCAACGCCCCGATTTTCAAGTGCAGCCCCCTTCTTGTTCAGGTTGCGTTCGGCCCCGCGCCTGCGCACGGGCTTGTGAATGCCGGGCTTCATAACCCGCGCCTGCCCGATCCACAAGCGGCCAAAGGGACCATGGATGCGGCCAAGTGACCTTGTTTCATTAGCGCTGACGCATTTGGCAGGCCCGCGCAACCGTGACGCGGCGGCCCGCGCTACAGCCAGCGGCGGGTGCGTGCGAAATAGGCATCCGCCTGCGGGCCGAATGCCGCGCGCAGCCGCGCTTCTTCCGGTTCGATGAAGCGCCGCGTCAGCACCCATGCCAGCACCGGCACCAGAATCAGCCCCGAGATCGACCCCCATGACAGCGCCAACCCCGCAAGGATCAGCACATCGCCCAGATAGATCGGGTTGCGCGAAAAGCGATAGAGCCCCGTGGTAATCAGCGCGCTGGGGGCCTGATGCGGCACGATGCTCGAGCGCGCGCGCAGAAAGGACAGTGCCGCCACCCCCAGGATCGCCAGCCCCAGCCAGAACAGCAGATCGCCCAGCATGGTCAGCGCGGGGACATCCTGCACCCGGCCAAAGACCCATGTTTCCGCCCGCGCGATCCCCAGCGCGGCCAGCAGCCAGACAGGCGGATAATCCAGGTGTTTCATCATGCGCGCATCTCCATCCCCTGCCCCTGCCCGCTTGTGCCGCGCAGCGCAAGCCCCCTTGACCTTTGCGTGGCCGCGCGGCACCGATGCCCGACCCATAGCCAGAGGTTCCCATGACCGATTTCACCGCCACCCGCGCCATGTTCGATCTGCCCAGGGGCGTGATCTATCTGGATGGCAATTCGCTGGGGCCGCTGCCCCGCAATGTCGCCGCGCGCGTGGCGCAGACGGTCACGGATGAATGGGGCGAGATGGTGATTACCGGCTGGAACCGCGCGGGCTGGATGGACCTGCCTGCGCGCGTGGGCGACCGGGTGGGCCGCCTGATCGGGGCCGCGCCCGGCACGGTGACCATGGGCGACACGCTCTCGATCAAGGTCTATCAGGCGCTGGCCTCGGCGCTGGAAATGGTGCCCGACCGCCGCGTTATCCTGTCGGATACCGGCAATTTCCCGTCCGATCTGTATATGGCCGAGGGGCTGTGCCGCACCCTGGGGCCGGAATATCGGCTGAAAACCGTCGCGCCAGAGGCGGTCGAGGACGCCATTGATACAAGCGTCGCCGTCCTGATGCTGACCGAGGTTGATTACCGCACGGGCCGCAAGCATGACATGGCCCGCCTGATCGCCCGCGCGCACGAGGTTGGTGCGCTTGTCGTCTGGGATCTGGCGCATTCGGCCGGCGCGATCCCGGTCGATGTGACGGGCGCGCAGGCCGATTTCGCGGTCGGGTGCAGCTACAAATACCTCAATTCCGGCCCCGGCGGCCCGGCCTTCATCTATGTCGCGCCGCATCTGGTGGACCGCGCGCGCCCCGCGCTTTCGGGCTGGCTGGGGCATGAGGCGCCCTTTGCCTTTGACCTGGACTACCGCCCCGGACGCGGGGTGGAGCGTATGCGTGTGGGCACGCCCCCCATCCTGCAGCTTGCCGCGCTCGATGCCGCGCTCGATGTCTGGGAGGGGGTGGATATGGACGATCTGCGCGCCCGCTCCATCGCGCTGCAAGAGGCGTTCATCGCGCAGGTCGAGGCCGGATGCCCCGATCTGACCCTTGCCTCGCCGCGCGATGCGACCCAGCG
Source organism: Paracoccaceae bacterium (assembly GCA_003561595.1). GTDB lineage: Bacteria > Pseudomonadota > Alphaproteobacteria > Rhodobacterales > Rhodobacteraceae > Roseinatronobacter. The sequence continues at coordinate 2,757 of PWWF01000225.1, forward strand.
TGGCAGCCAGGTCAGCTTTCGCCACCCCCATGGCTATGCGATCATCCAAGCCCTGATCGCCGAGGGTGTGATCGGCGATTTCCGCGCCCCCGACATCCTGCGCTTCGGCTTTACTCCGCTTTACCTGTCGCCCGAAGATGTCACACAGGCGGCGGACACGCTATGCCGCATCATGCAAAGTGGCGCCTGGGACCGGCCCGAATATCATGCCCGCGCCAAGGTGACCTGACCCCGCCGGCGGGTTACGGAATATCAACCAGAATCGGTCCAGTGTGGCGCAACACGCCGCATGCGAGGACCCGATGCCTGACCGCACCCGCGCGAGAACGCGCAAATTGCTGCCCTGGGGCTGTATCACCACCGGGCTGGCACTGATCGCCACGATCCTGCTCTGGCCCGTGCTGGCCCGCGCCTCCAGCCCCGCGCAACTCTGCGAGGCCGCGGCGCAGCGCGCCGCACGCGCCCATGATGTGCCGCTGGATGTGATGCGCGCTATCGCCATTGTCGAAACCGGGCGCAATCGCGACGGACAGATGACACCCTGGCCCTGGGCAATCCACGCGCAGGGGCGCGGTCATTGGCTGCCCACGCGTGATGCCGCGCTCGCGCTGGTGCGCGAGACGCTCGCCACCGGTCGGCGCAATATCGATCTGGGGTGTTTTCAGGTCAACTGGCATTGGCACGGGCATGAATTCACCACGCTGGAGGATATGATCGACCCCGCGCAGAATGCCGATTACGCCGCGCGCCTGCTGCGCGGTCACAAGGCGCGGCTGGGCCGCTGGGATCTGGCCGCAGGCGCCTATCACTCCGCCACGCCCGAACATGCCACGCGCTACATCGCGCGCTTCACACAGGCGCGTAAAACGCTCGGACCCACCGCACCTGCCCCGCAGGTTACACCGGCCGAGAACCGCTTTGCCCTGTTGCAGGCGGGCGGTCAGGGCGCGCGCGGGTCGGTGGTGCCGCAAGCGCTGATGACCGGCGGCGCGCGCCTGATCGATCTGGAGCATGTGCAGCGATGATGGCCCTCTCACCCAAGGCGCTGTTCAGCCCAACGATCCTTCTGGCGCTGGCCTTGATGGCGGTAATCGTCATGATGATCCTGCCCATCCCCGCCTGGATGCTGGATCTGGGCCTCGCCGCCAGCTTCGCGCTGGCCATCCTGATGTTCACGGTCACGCTGTTCATCCAGCGCCCGCTGGATTTTTCCATCTTTCCAACGGTTTTGCTGGCGTCCTTGATGTTGCGCCTGTCGCTCAATGTCTCCTCGACCAAGCTGATCATCGGCGAGGGGCATACCGGCACCCATGCCGCAGGTGGCGTGATTCAGGGTTTCGCCAGCTTCGTGATGTCCGGGTCGATCTTTCTGGGCGTGGTGATCTTTCTGGTCCTGCTGATCGTGAATTTCATCGTGATCACCAAGGGCGCGGGCCGCATGGCCGAAGTGGGCGCGCGCTTTGCGCTCGACGGGATGCCGGGCAAGCAGCTTGCCATCGACAGCGACATGTCCGCAGGCGCCATCGACCATCAGGAGGCCAAGCGCCGCCGCGAAACCGAACAGGCGGAGACGAATTTCTACGGCTCGCTCGATGGCGCGTCGAAATTCGTCAAGGGGGACGCAGTGGCCGGGCTGCTGATCACGCTGCTGAATATCGTGATGGGGCTGATCAACGGCACGATGATGCATGGCATGACGCTGGCCGCGGCGTTCGAAACCTATGCCATCCTGACCGTCGGCGACGGGCTGGTCAGCCAGATCCCGGCGGTCATCATCTCGATCGCGGCCGCCCTGCTGCTGGCGCGCGGCGGGGCCAATGGCGCGACCGACATGCAGCTTTTCCAACAGCTTGGCCGCTACCCGGCGGCACTGGCGACCGTGGGCCTGCTGCTCGCGCTTTTCGCCTTCGTGCCGGGTCTGCCCTTTATCCCCTTCGTGATCGGGGCGGCCGTGCTGATCGGGCTGGCGGTGCTGGCCGTCACAGCCCAGAACCGCGCCGCTGAGGCCGCCGCCGCCCCCGATGCCCCCCTTGACGACACGCCGGGCGAGAGCATGGGCGATGTGCTGGATCTGGACGAGATTCACGTCCAGTTCGCCGCCGATCTGGTGCCGATGGTGCTGGATCCGGGGTTGGGGCTGGACGGGCGCATCTCGAATATCCGCGCGCATGTTGCACGCGAATTCGGGCTGATCCTGCCCGAAATACGGCTGACCGATGACACCCGCCTGCCCGAAGGCTGCTATGCCATCCTGATCCACGGCGTCGAACAGGCCCGCGACCGGCTGCGCCCCGACCATGTCCTTGCACTCGTGCAAGAGGATACGGATCTGAGTTTCGAGGGCGAGGATGTCAAGGAACCCGTCTATCACGCCCCCGCCCGCTGGATCGCCCCGCGCCATCAGGAAGATGCCGCGCTGGCCGGTAGCACCGTCGTCAGCCCGATCGAGGTTCTGGCCACCCATCTGCTGGAAGTGCTCAAGGCCAATTTCGGCCGCCTGCTGACGCATAAATCCCTGCACCGCCTGCTGGATGAACTTACGGGCCTCTCCGACAGCGCGCGGGCCGAGGCCAATCGCCGCCTGATCTCCGAGATGATCCCCGACAAGGTGCAGCCCGACCTGCTGCTTGCCGTACTGCGCCTGCTGCTGGAAGAACGCGTCTCGATCCGCAACCTGCCCCTTATCCTGGAAGCGATGGCAGAGGTCCGCACCCTGCTGCAAGGCCCCGAAGCCGTGTGCGAACATGTCCGCCAGCGGCTGGGCTTTCAGCTAGTCGCGCCGCTCAAGCGCGAGGACGGGACCTTGCCGCTGGTCCAGCTTGCCCCCGACTGGGAAGAGGTTTTCGGCACCTATCAGATGACCGGCGATCATGGCAGCGATGTCGCCCTGCCGCCCGAGGATTTCGGCCGTCTGGGCACGCATATCGCGCAGACCCTCGGCGATCTGGGCAAATCCGGCATCAGCCC
>PWWF01000170.1 GCA_003561595.1 Paracoccaceae bacterium
CCCGCCGATGAGCGGTTGGTCAAGGACGGCAGTGTTTTGCAATTCCGGCAGATATCTCTGTCAACGCACACAGGAATCCCTGTCACGCCACACACACTTATCCCCAGATTTCTGACGCCAGGGCAAGATTCTCCTTTACAGCCGCATTGTTTGCCCACACCATATCTTGTAAGCGCACATCAAGAGGCGCGGATTTGTAGCGGTCTCACTCTGCGTCTGGGGGGTCCCGACGCAGGCAACACAAAGAGGCGGGTATGTCAGCAGTCGACTTCTATCTCTCAGATGACAGCCTTCATCCGATCGACATGGTGGAGACGCTCGCAGAGCATCACGCCTGGGATTTCGACCGCATGAACGAAGACCAGATCGCCATGGCGGTCGAAGGGCAATGGCGCTGCTATTCGGTCACGCTGGCGCTGGCCCCGGGCGAGAATGTGCTGCGGCTTGTCTGCACATTCGAAATGGACCCGCCCGAGGATGCGATGCCCGCGCTGTATGAAACCATCAGCCGCGCCAATGACATGGTCTGGTCGGGCGCCTTCAGCTACTGGGACAGCCAGCGCCTGATGGTCTGGCGCTACGGGCTGCTGCTGGCAGAGGATCAGCCCGCCGGGATCGACCAGATCGAGCGGATGATCCGCGCGGCCATCATGGCCGCCGAGCGGTTCTATCCGGCATTTCAGCTTGTCGCCTGGGCCGAACACACCCCTGCTGCCGCGCTCGACATGGCGCTGTGCGAGGCGGTTGGCCGCGCATAGCCCCGCCTGCCCCCCTGCCGCACCCTTGACCCCGTGACGCTGTAACGCGACAAGGGGGAAAAACACGCAAGGGGAACAGGCATGTCACTCGACCGGATCGCTGAACGCGGCATGGTGCTTTTGGGCTGCGGCAAGATGGGGTCTGCGCTCTTGGCAGGATGGCTGGCACGCGGGGTCGCGCCGGGGTCCGTGCATGTGATCGAGCCTTCACCGTCCGACTGGCTGCTGGCGCAGGGCGTGCATGTCAATCAGGGCCTACCGCCATCGCCTGCCGTCGCCCTTCTGGCCGTCAAGCCGCAGATGATGGGCGATGCGCTGCCAGCGATGACCGGCTTTGCAGGCGGCGACACGCTGTTCATCTCGATCGCCGCCGGGACATCGCTGGCAAATTTCGAATCCGCGTTCGGCCAAACCAGCCCCATCATCCGCGCCATGCCCAACACGCCCGCCGCTGTCGGGCGCGGGGTTTCGGCCCTGATCGGCAATGCCCGCACGAGCGAGGGCGATATGGCACTGGCCGAGGCGCTGATGGCCGCGGTCGGCGCGACCGTGCGGCTGGAGGACGAGGGGCAGATGGACGCCGTTACCGCGCTGTCAGGCTCTGGCCCCGCCTATGTGTTTCACATGATCGAGGCGATGGCGCAGGCCGCCGAGGCAGAGGGGCTGAGCCCCGCGCTGGCCATGCAACTGGCGCGCGCCACTGTCACCGGCGCGGGTGAGCTGGCCCATCAGTCGGATGCGGATGCCGCGAGCCTGCGCAAGAATGTCACCAGCCCCGGCGGCACCACGGCCGCCGCGCTGCAGGAACTGATGGATGCCGATACCGGCCTGCCCCCGCTGATGCGCCGCACGCTTGCCGCAGCCGCCCGCCGATCGCGCGAGCTGGCGCAATGAGCACCCTCGCCTTTGACGATTTCCTGAAGGTTGATATCCGCGCAGGCCGTGTTTTGCGCACGGCCCCTTTCCCCGAGGCGCGCAAACCCGCGATCAAGCTCTGGATCGATTTCGGCCCCGAGATCGGCGAAAAGAAATCCTCGGCCCAGATCACTGACCTTTATGACGCCGAGGAACTGGTCGGGCGTCAGGTCATGGCCGTCGTGAATTTCGCGCCGCGCCAGATCGGTCCTTTCCTGTCCGAAGTGCTTGTGCTGGGTGTCTCTGACGCGCAGGGCCGGATCACGCTTCTGGCCCCCGATCACGACGTGCCCCCTGGCGCGCGCATGCATTAAGGCCCTGCCCCATGCCCGAAATGTATCTGACCCGCCCCCTGCCCGACCGCGTCCTGCACAAGGCCGAGGCGCATTTCAATGTCACCAGACGTGATCTGACCAGCCCGCTGAAAAAGGGCGAGATGCGCGCGGCGCTGGTGCTGTATGACGTGGTCATTCCCACGCTTGGCGATGTGTTCAATGCCGAGGTGTTCGAGGGCATGGAGGGCGCGCGTTGCCGGTTGCTGGCAAATTTCGGCGTGGGCTACAACCATATCGATGTCGAGGCCGCGCGCGCCGTGGGCATTGCCGTCACCAACACCCCCGGCGCCGTGACCGAGGCCACGGCCGATATCGCGCTGATGCTGATGTTGATGAGCGCGCGGCGCGCGGGCGAGGGCGAGCGGCTGGTGCGCGCGGGCAAATGGACCGGCTGGCACCCGACGCAGATGCTGGGTCTGCATCTGGGGGGCAAGACCTGCGGGATCATCGGCATGGGCCGGATCGGTCAGGCGATTGCACGGCGCGCGCATTACGGGCTGGGGATGGAGGTGATCTATCACAACCGCTCGGCCCGCCCCATCGACACGCCCTCGCGTCAGGTTGGCGCGCTGGACGAATTGTTGCAATCCGCCGATATGGTGGTGATGGCCGTGCCCGGCGGGGCCGAGACGCGCCACATGATCGGTGCGAAAGAACTGGGGCTGATGCGGCCGCATGCGCATCTGGTCAATATCGCGCGCGGCGATGTGGTGGAAGAGGCCGCGCTGATCGCGGCACTGGACGCAGGGCGCATCGCGGGCGCCGGGCTGGATGTCTATGAGAATGAGCCTGCTGTGCCCAGCGCCCTGCGCGACCGCGACAATGTCACCCTGCTGCCGCATCTGGGCACGGCAGCGCTTGATGTGCGCGAAGAGATGGGGCTGATGGCCGTGGAGAATGCCATTGCCCATCTGGACGGACGCACGCCGCCGAACCTGCTCTGAAGGCGCGCGTCGACGCGCTCTCACATGCCGCGCCTCAGCGCTGCGCTTCTGCCCAGTCAGGCGCGATCACCGGTTCCAGATTGGCCGCAGGCAGGCTGCGACCCAGAACATGATCCGCGATCTTCTCGCCCGCCATGATCGAAGGGGCGTTCAGATTGCCATTGGTGATGCGCGGAAAGATCGAGCTGTCTGCCACGCGCAGGCCCTGCACCCCGATCACGCGGCCCTGCGGGTCCACCACTGCCATCGGATCATCCGCCCGCCCCATCCGCGCGGTGCCACAAGGGTGATAGGCGCTTTCGACATGCGCGCGGATAAAGCCGTCCAGCGCGTCGTCACTCTCGCAACCCGGCCCGGGCTGGATTTCATGGTCGAGATAGGGCTCAAAGGCCGCCTGCCCCATGATCTCGCGCGTCAGCCGGATGCAGATCCGGAACTCAGCCCAGTCATCGGGGTGGCTCATGTAGTTGAAACAGATGCGCGGCGCATCTTCCGGGCGGTCGGATCGCAGCCGCACCCAGCCCCGGCTTTTCGACCGCATCGGCCCGACATGCGTCTGGAAGCCGTGGCCCTCGGCCACGGCCTGACCGTCATAGCGCACCGCAATGGGCAGGAAATGATACTGGATATCCGGATAATCGATCCCCGCACGCGAGCGGATGAAGGCACAGGCCTCGAACTGGTTCGAGGCACCGGGCCCGCGCCGCGCGAACAGCCATTGCGCCCCCACCCAGGCCTTGCCCGGCAGGTTCCAGTATTTATAAAGCGTGACAGGCTGGCGCGCGGCATATTGCAGATACAGTTCCAGATGGTCCTGCAGGTTCTGCCCCACGCCGGGGCGGTCGGCGCGCAAGGCAATCCCGTGTTCGGCCAGATGCGCCCCCGACCCGATGCCCGACAGCATCAGCAGTTTCGGGGTGTTGATGCTCGATGCCGCCAGAATCACTTCGGCCCGCGCGCGCAGCGCGCGCCCCCCCAGCAGCTCGACCCCTGTTGCGCGGTTCTCGGCATCAAAGCGCACGCGCGCCACCTCGCCGCGCACAACCCGCACGCGGCCTGTCGCCTGCGCGGGGCGCAGATAGGCGCGCGCGGCGGACCAGCGCTGGCCGCGCCAGATCGTGGCCTCCATCACGCCAAAGCCTTCCTGCGCGGCCCCGTTGTAATCCTCCGTCACCGGATAACCCGCCTGCGCCCCCGCCGCGACAAAGGCACGAAACAGCGGGTTGTCCTGCGCCCCGCGCGTCACATGCAGCGGACCATCCGTGCCGCGCCACTCTGACGTCGCAGGGCCATGCCAGTTCTCCATGCGCTGGAAATAGGGCAGCACATCCGCGAAACGCCAGCCATCCGCGCCCTGATCGGCCCAATGGTCATAATCGCGCGCATGGCCGCGCACATAGACCATCCCATTGATGCTCGAGGATCCCCCGATCACCCGCCCGCGCGGGCAGGCCAATACCCGCCCGCCCAGATGCGGCTCGGGTTCGGTGGAAAACCCCCAGTCATAGCGGCGCATGTTCATCGGATAGGACAGCGCGCCCGGCATCTGGATGAAAGGGCCGGCATCAGTGCCCCCGGCCTCGACCACGATCACGCTATGCCCGGCCTCGGCCAGACGGTAGGCAACCGCGCAACCGCCCGATCCGGCACCGACGACGATGTAATCCGCAACGCTCATGGCCGGGCCGAAAAAGGATCTTCGTGCCCCGCAAGGGGCGCGGCATTAAGGTCAGACCAATGGCCCGCCGGGCGGCACTCAATACGGCGCATCGACATCCCCCATCCCCAGATAGACCGACTTGATGCGCGTGTAATGCTCCAGGGCCGCATGCCCGTTCTCGCGGCCCACCCCGCTGGCCTTGACCCCGCCAAAGGGCATTTCGACCGGCGTCAGGTTATAGGCGTTTATCCAGCAGGTCCCGGCCTGCAACTGCGCCACCACACGATGCGCCCGCGCGATATCGCGGGTGAACACACCCGCCGACAGCCCGAATTCGGTCGCATTGGCGCGCGCGATCACCTCTTCCTCGCCGTCGAAATCCAGCACGGTCATGACAGGCCCGAAAATCTCTTCGCGCGCGATCACCATATCGTCGGTGACATCGGCAAAGACCGTGGGCGCGACATAAGCGCCGCTCTCGCCCACCCGCGCGCCGCCGCAGACCAGCCGCGCGCCCTCGTCTTTTCCTTGGGCGATATAGCCCAGCACACGCTCCATCTGCGCATGGCTGACCAGGGGGCCCATCTGCGTCGCCTCATCCAGCGGGTCGCCCAGGGTGATCGTCGCGGCCCGCGCGGCCAGCCGTTCCAGAAACGCGTCGCACAACCCGCGCTGGACAAAGACCCGCGTGCCGTTCGAACAGATCTGACCGCTGGAATAGAAATTCCCCAGCATTGCCGCGCCCACGGCATTGTCCAGGTCAGCGTCGTCAAAGACGATCAGCGGCGATTTGCCCCCCAGTTCCATCGTCGCCGCCTTGATGCCTTCGGCGGCCTGCGCATAGACCTTGCGGCCCGTGGGCACCGAGCCCGTAAGCGACACTTTGGCCACGCGCGGATCGCCGACCAGCGCAGAGCCCACCGCGCCCGCGCCCTGCACCACATTGAACAGCCCCGCGGGCAGGCCCGCCTCGGTCAGGATCTCGCCCAGCGCCAGCGCGCTCAGCGGCGTCAGCTCAGAGGGTTTGAACACGACCGCATTGCCGAAGGCCAGCGCGGGCGCGGCTTTCCAGCAGGCGATCTGCATGGGGTAGTTCCACGCCCCGATGC
>PWWF01000111.1 GCA_003561595.1 Paracoccaceae bacterium
CCCGCCAGACAGTTCGCGCGGGTAGCGGTCGAGCAGGGCTTCCAGCCCGATCACCTTTGCGACCTCGTCAGCTTTCGCGTAGCGTTCAGACTTCGGCACGCGCTTTAGCCGCAGCGCATAGGTCAGATTGTCGCGCACATTCATATGCGGATAAAGCGCATAGGACTGGAACACCATCGCCAGATCACGCTTGCGCGGGGGCATGTCATTCACCACTTCGCCTGCGATGCGCATGGTTCCGCCTGAAATCGACTCAAGCCCGGCGATAGAGCGCAGAAGCGTGGATTTGCCACAGCCCGAGGGGCCGACAAGCGCCACGAATTGCCCTTTGGGGATACTCAGGGTGATGTCATGCAGGGCATGGAAGTTGCCATAATGTTTCTGCACATCGGTGATTTCAATCTGGGCGGTCATTTCAGCGCTCCCGCGGTCAGTCCATTGACGATCTGGCGTTGCAGCAGCACGAAGGCAGCTACGATGGGGGTGACATAGGTGGCGGCGAACGCCATGATCGCGTTCCAGTTCACCACATTGGGTTGCAGGAAATTGGTCATTCCGATCGAGGCCGGGTGCAGCCGGTTATCGGCGATGAGCGAGGCCGAATAGACATATTCCCCGAACCCCTGCATGAAGATCAGGAGCGCGGCTACCAGGATGCCGTTGCGCGCCAGCGGCAATACGATCATGAAGAAGGCACCCGCGCGGGAGTTGCCATCGACAAGGGCCGCCTCTTCCAGCTCGCGCGGGACAGTCATGAAGGCCGCGCGGCACAGGATGATGAAGAACGGCATGGTCTTGGCCGATATCGCCAGGATCGCCCCGAAGCGCGGATAATCCAGCAAGCCCACCGAGGCGAAGCCCACGAAGATCGGCGTCACCATGAGCGAAGGCGGCAGCACCTGCAGCATCAGCACCAGAAACAGCGCGATATCGATCCAGTGATTGCGATAGCGCGCCAGCACATAGGCCGCGCCCGCACCGAAGATCAGCGTGAACGCCGTGACGCCCGTGGCGATGACCAGCGAGTTCCACATGTAGCGCGGGATATTCGCCACATCCCAGATCAGCGCGTAATTCTGCCATTGCGGCACGCCGGGCAGAAACTCGGGCGGGACGGCGAAGATCGAGGACTGGGTTTTCAGGCTGGTGACATACATCCAGTAGAGCGGGAACAGGTAGATCCCCGCCAGCACCAGTGCGATGACGAACAGTAGCCGGTTGGTCCATGCGTTGCTCATAGTCGTGTCTCCGCGCGGGTGGATCGCACATAGATCAGCGAGACGAACAGCACGACGATGATCATCGTGACCGAGATCACGGCCCCGCGCCCGAAGTCGAATTCGCGGAAGCTGAGTTCCCATGACCAGTATTGCGCCACCGTCGATGAGCCCGCAGGCCCGCCCTGCGTGATGGCCGCAAACAGGTCGAATTGCTGCAGGGTGAAGATCACGCCCAACGCCAGCACAGCCCCGATGGTCGAGCGCATCATGGGCAGGGTTATGGTCCAGAACCGTTGCCAGGCATTCGCGCCGTCCAGTTCAGCGGCCTCATAGAGGTCATCGGGGATCGCCGCGAGGCCGACCGAGAGCAGGATCATGTTGAACGGCATCCCGTACCAGACATTTGCCATCATCACCGCATAGAGAGACCAGGCCGTGTCCGAGCGCCAGAAGATCGCGGAATCGATCAGGCCCAAGGAGCGCAGCACATGGTTGATAACGCCGAAATCGCCCGAAAGCAGCCAGTTCCACAGCACACCCACGACAAGCCCCGGCATGATCCAGCCTGCCAGAAACAGCCCCCGGAACCATGTCGCGCCAGGGAAACGCTGGTGGAAGAAGAGCGCCGCTGCAAAGCCCAGGGTGAATTGCATCGCGACAGATCCCAGCGTGAAGATCAGCGTGTTGATCAGAACGCGTCGGGCAAGCGGGTCGTTGAACACGCGCTCGTAATTCTCGAAGCCGACATTGGGGTGCCAGAGCGTTCCAAGGCTGAACACATCAACCCGCTGGAAGCTTATGATGACATTGTAGATCAGCGGCAGGCCCGCGAAGACAAACAGATAGGACAGCGCGATGATGATCAGCAGGGTGTCGAACCCGATACCGTCGCGCAGGCTGCGCAGAACGCGTGACATGCCGGACCTCGCTTTCAAAAGGGATGCGCCGCCCCGGAGGGCGGCGCAAGCTGGCTCAGTTCAGGATGCGGTCGATCTCGGCGCGGGCGGTGTCCAGTGCCGCTTGTGGCTCGGCGGCGCCGGTCAGCACCGACTGGAACGCGTTCTGAATGGCGCGGCTGATGCGCGGCCATTCCGGGTGCGGACCACGGTTGCGCGCGGACTCGAGTTGCTCGGCAAAGACCGCTGCAGCCGCGTCGATCCGCTCATTGCCGGTAGGTGCCAGATCGACACCCGCGACCGAGGGCAGACGCGTGAACTCGGGCCAGACGCGTTCGACCTGGCTCTGGTAGTATTCGAGGAAGGCGAAGGCTTCCTCCGGGTGCTGGGTATTGGCGAATATCGCAAGGTTGAAATCCCCCAGCGCCGAGGCGCGCGGCCCGCCCTCTTCCTTGACCGGCAGCAAAGTCACGCCCCAGTCGAACTCGGCATCGGCGGCCATGCGCCCCAGTTCCCACGGGCCGGAAATCGCCATCGCCGCGTTGCCACCATTGAAGGTGCCGGTCGAATCCCACTGGCCGCGCGTCAGCGTATCGGGGCTGGCCAGTCCTTCATCGAGCAGGGTCTTCCACAGAACCAGCGCATCGGCCACGCCCTCGGCATTGATCTCCTCGAACGAGCCGCCGGCCATCTGTGCCCAGGGCAGGAACTGGAAGGTGCCTTCCTCGGATGCCCGCGCCGAGAAGGCCACGCCATAGACGTCATTCGCGGGATCGGTCAACGCGCGGGCGGCTTCGAGGAATTCATCCCATGTGCTGGGAGGGCTGTCGGGGTCCAGCCCGGCGGCAGCCATCAGGTCCTTGTTGTAGTAAAGCGCGATCGTGTTCGAGGCGCGCGGTAGCCCGAACATACGCCCCTCCCAGGACAGCGACGAGCGCGGGCCGGGGAAGATCGCATCGGCATCGATTACATCTGAGGCTGCGACCTTGTCGGTGATATCCAGAAACGCCCCGCGCGAGGAGAAAGCCGCATGGTCGGGGTTGTCGATGGCGATCAGGTCGGGATTGGTGCGCGTGGCAAAGGCGCGCAGCGTATCCGCCACCAGATCATCGAAGCGGATCTCGCGCACATCGATGGTGATGCCGTTATCCATTTCCGAGAATTCGCGCGCGAACACGCCTTCGGGCGCCGAGGCGCTTTCGGTCCAGAGCGTCAGTGTAACCTGCGCCTGCGCCGCACCTGCGGCCAGACTCAGGGCAAGTGCCGTGGTCGTCATCAGTCGGGTCATGTGGTCCTCCACTTGGTAAGAAGCCCGAGGTTGGCCCCCGGATCATTTCGGGTTGATTATATCCATCAGATCCTGTGCTGCGGCAGAGCGCAGGAAGACCGGCGGCCTGCCCCAGGGCGCATCGACTGTGACCGTCTGCCCCCCTTCATGCGTGCTGCCATCCCAGGAATGGTGCCAGGTTTCCCCGCGCGGCAGGGTTACCGTCCGACTGCGCACGCCAGGTTCAAGCACGGGCGCGACCAGAATGTCGGCCCCTAGCATATAGGCGTCGCCCCGCCCGTGCAGGTCTGGCTGATCGGGGAAATGATAGAACAGGGGTGCCATGACCGGATCGCCGGTCGCCGCATGCTGCGCGAAAGCCGCCGCGATATAGGGCCGCAGCCTTTCGCGTAACGCCAGCAGGTCCACCAGCACGGCCTCGACCGCGTCGCCATAGGACCAGACCTCGTTCGGCCCGCCGGTATTGGTGAAGATGTTGAATGTGTCCTGCCCGTAGCTGACGGGCTGGCCCGGTTCCGGTGCGGGAACGCCCTCGGGCACGCGGAACCCGTGCAGGCGGCAGATGGGCGAGAAGACCCCGAACTCGAACCAGCGCACCAGCAGGTCGCGGAAGTCTTCCGAGCCGCCATGCCCGTCGTAGAACCCGCCGATATCTGTCGTCCACCAGCCAAGCCCCGAAAGTCCCGCATGCAGCCCTGCGGGTATCTGGGCGCGGAACCAGCTCCAATCGGACCAGACATCGCCCGACCACAGGATCACCCCGTGCCTCTGCGCGCCCGCCCAGGCCGAGCGGCACAGCAGCACCCCATCGCCCGCGCCCGCCGCCTCCAGCCCCTCGCGGTAGCCCTGCGCGTGAAGCAGCGGATAGGCGCAGAGCATCTCGGCCCCGTTGCCAAGCGAGGTGCGGACGTTTTCGGGGTGCGCCGGGCGCATTTCCGGCTCGCAGGCATCGAGCCAGAAATGCCTTATGCCGCGGTCCAGATAGTTGCGCTTTACCACGTCCCAGTGAAAGCCGCGCGCATCCGCGTTGAATGCGTCATAATAGGTGAAGAAGCCCGCCCCGAACGGATCCTTGTCGGGAAAGGGAATGACAACAGGCACGCCGCGCTCCGTGGTCAGCAGGTGGCCCGCTTCGGTCAGGCGGCGGTAATGCTCGGAACTGGCCGAGACCGTGGGCCAGATCGAGACCATGACCTCGATCTCCATCGCGCGCAATTCGGCCACCATCGCCTCGACGTCAGGCCAGTCGGCGGGGTCGAATTTCCACTCGCCTTGCCGCGTCCAGTGAAAGAAATCGATCACGATGCAGGAGAGCGGCAGGCCGCGGCGGCGGTATTCGCGCGCGACCTCGAGCAACTCGTCTTGTGTGCGGTAGCGCAGCTTGCACTGCCAGAAACCCGTGACCCATTCCGGCACCTGCGGCGAGCGCCCCGTGGCCTGAGCATAGGCATGCAGAATGTCGCGCGGGCTGTCGCCCAGCGTGATCCAGTAATCCAGCCCCCCTGTCGCCTCGGCCGTCCAGCGGGTGATGTTGGTGGCGAATTCGGCCCGGCCCACGGCGGGGTTGTTCCACAGGAAGCCATAGCCGCGCGAGGAGATCACGAAGGGGATCACCGCATGGGCATTCTGCTGCAGCAATGTGGTGGACACGCCCTTGAGGTTCATCTGCCCGTGCTGTGGCTGCCCAAGGCCCCAGAGCGCCTCGCCCTCATAGGCGCGGAACTGTTGTTCCAGCTTCCATGAGCCCGAAGCCAGCGCCTTGAAATTGCGCGGCTTCGGCCCGGCGAAATGCGAGCGCTCCTCGGCCAGAACCTCCTCGCCAGTGTCCGCGCGCAGAAAGCGGATCAACGGTTCGTGGCGGACATCGGCGCCATAGCGCTCCTTGAGAGTGATCTCGGCACGCAGCGTGCCGACCGTGATGCTGGCACGGCGCGCGGCAATCTCGATCCGCGCGGGCGGCGGGTCGCAGGGCAGCAACGCATCCACGGCCAGCGCACCCGCATCCGCCAGCGGCCCGGCCCCCGGTCGCGCCTGCACGCGCAGCGCGCTTTCTCCCCAGGGCCGGATCGACAGCACTTCGCCCTGAAACCGGCAGATCAGCGCGCCATCCTGCTGACTGAAAACTGACATCTGCTACCCTATCGCCAGATAGGCACCGTCAAGAATGACCGCCGTGCCGGACATGTAATCCGCCTCATCCGAGGCGATGAAAGCCGCCAGCGCCGCGACCTCGCGCGGGTCGGCGGCGCGGCCTGCGGGAATGCCCGCGATGACCTCTGCCATGACATCCTCGGGAATGCCCTTGACGGC
>PWWF01000168.1 GCA_003561595.1 Paracoccaceae bacterium
AACGAGCGGTAGAATGCGAAATGGGTTCCCGTTGTCAGATAGCACGCAAACCATTGCCATTGCGGCAGGGTGGCAGGATCCGTGCAGAAGCTGAACATGGCGGGATGGCCCTTGAACGCGGCAGGCCCGGCATGCGGGCCTGCCGACTGACAGCGTGACGGCTCAGAACTTGGACATCTCGTCGCCGAACCACTCGTCGATCAACGCGTTGATCGAGCCATCCTCGCGCATCTCCATGATGATCGCCGTGAAGGTCTCGCGCAACTCGTCATCGGATTGCCGGATGCCTGCACCAGTCCCCTCACCCGGGAAGAAATCCTCGCCGATGAAGACCAGTTCACCCCCCGAATCCGCGACATAGGCCGAGAGGAAATTCTTGTCCGCCAGCACGGCATCGGCCTCGCCATTGCGCACGGCCGAGATGGTTTCATCCGGGGTGGGGAATTCCAGCGCGGCCGCATCGCTATCCGCAACGATCCCGGCCTGAACCGTGTTCGACTGGACCGCGATGACGCCATCCTCGATCACCGACTCATCCGTTCCCGCCAGCGCCATGTGGGCCGAAGGGTCGGAGGGCAGGTAGTTTTCGGTAAACGAGATCACCTCGGCGCGCGCCTCGGTAATGCTCATGCCTGCCATGATGACATCGTAATTGCCTGCAACCAGATTGGGGATGATCGTGTCCCAGTCATTCAGGACCCATTCGCAGGTCAGCCCCGCGCGTTCGCAGATCTCGTTGCCCAGATCGATCTCGAAGCCAACGATCTCGTTATCGTCATTGATGAAGTTCCATGGAGGATAGGCGCCTTCGGTGCCGATGCGCACAACATCCTGCGCCATGGCGCCCGAGGCCATGAAGGCCATCGCGGCGGCGAGTGTAAGGGTCGTCTTTTTCATGGTCGTCTCCCGTGTTGGTTGTGGTGATTATGGCCTCAGGCCGCGTCAGAGTGGCTGAGGAACTTGCGCAATCGCGCAGTTTGCGGCGTCTTGAACAGCGACTCCGGTGGTCCCTGTTCCTCGATCTTGCCGTCATGCAGGAACACGACGTGATCGGATACATCAGCGGCCATGCGCATGTCATGGGTCACGATCAGCATCGTGCGCCCCTCTTCGGCCAGCGCGCGGATGACGCGCACGACCTCTTTCTCCAGTTCCGGGTCCAGCGCTGATGTCGGCTCATCGAATAACAGCGCTTCGGGCTGCATGCAAAGCGCGCGCGCGATGGCGGCGCGCTGCTGCTGGCCACCGGACATCTGGGCCGGATAGACATCGGCCTTGTCGCCGATCCCCACCTTGTCCAGCAACTCGCGCGCCCGCGCCTCAACCTCGGCGCGGTCCTGTTTCAGCACCGAAAGCGGCGCTTCCATCACATTTTGCAGCACCGTCATATGGGACCAGAGGTTAAAACTCTGGAACACCATGCTCAGATTGGTGCGAATGCGCGTGACCTGGCTGCGATCGGCCGGATGGCGGTGCAGCCCGCTGCCCTTCCAGCGCACTGGCTCGCCCTTGAACAGTATATCGCCCTGCTGGCTGTCCTCAAGCAGGTTGCAGCAGCGCAGCAGCGTCGATTTCCCGGACCCGGACGATCCGATCAGCGACACCACATCGCCTTTCTGCGCGTTGATGCTGACGCCCTTGAGCACATCCAGAGTCCCGTAGGACTTGTGCAATGCGCGAATTTCGATGACCGGCGTTTTGGGCATGGGGTCCGTTTACAGCGATTTGCGCCATTAGGACCAAGGGCGGCAGGTTTGGCAAGTCTTGCAGAAGCGAAATTTCGCAAATCTGCGTGCGAATGCAGCCTCACTGCCTAACACCGCGCCGGTTGCGGCTGGTCATGGACGCCCAGCCCCCCTGCTCCGCTTGCGCGGGATGCAGGGGTGGGCGGGTGGGCATGCCGCGCAAGTGGAGCAGGGGGGCGCGAAACCCGCCCCCCCCCGCTTCCGACTTGCTCAGTGCACCAGCTTGACCCGAGGCTCGTCGTCATCGGCCACATGATGATCGCCGATGACCAGCCCGTCCGGCCCCGTCGTCACGGGCACGCTGGCACCATCCAGCAATTCGCCCCCCAGCAACATCTGTGCCAGCGGATCCTGCAGATAGCGCTGGATCACCCGTTTCAGCGGGCGCGCACCATAGACCGGATCATACCCTTTGTCGGCCAGCCAGGTCCGGGCGCTGTCATCCAGATCCAGCGTGATCTTGCGGGCCAGAAGCCGCTTCAACAGCCGCCCCATCTGGATATCGACAATCGCATCCATGTCCTGCCGCCCCAGCCGGTCGAAGATGATCGTCTCGTCCAGCCGGTTCAGGAATTCGGGCCGGAAATGGGCGCGCACAGCCTCCATCACCTCGGCCCGGGCAGGCGCCGGATCGGCGCCGTCGGGCAGCCGCGACAGGGCTTGCGAGCCCAGATTCGATGTCAGCACGATCATGGTCTGCTTGAAATCGACCCGGCGGCCATGGCCATCGGTCAGCACCCCGTCATCGAGCACCTGCAACAGCACGTTGAACACTTCGGGATGCGCCTTTTCGACCTCATCGAACAGGACGACCTGATAGGGCCTGCGGCGCACGGCCTCGGTCAGCACACCGCCTTCCTCATAGCCCACATATCCCGGCGGCGCACCGATCAGGCGGGCGACCGCGTGTTTCTCCATGAACTCACTCATGTCGATGCGCACCATCGCCTGATCATCATCGAACAGGTATTCGGCGACCGCCTTGGTCAGTTCGGTCTTGCCAACGCCCGTGGGGCCGAGGAACAGGAAACTGCCCAAGGGCCGGTTCTCATCATTCAGCCCTGCCCGCGCCCGGCGCACGGCATTGGCGACCGCCCGGACCGCAGTCTGCTGCCCGACCACGCGCTTGTGCAGCTCATCTTCCATGCGCAGCAGTTTCTCGCGCTCGCCCTCGAGCATCTTAGAGGTCGGGATACCGGTCCAGCGCTCGACCACTTCGGCGATCTGCTCAGGCCGCACGGCATCGGCCACCATCTTCTCGGCCTCGCGCGCCTCGGCGTCAGCCAGCTTGCGCTCCAACTCGGGAATCGCGCCATATTGCAGCCGCCCTGCCCCCGCGAAATCGCCTTGGCGCTTGGCGGTTTCCAGATCGATCCGCGCGCGGTCCAGCTCTTCCTTGATGCTGCGCGCAGCCTCCAGCTTGTCGCGCTCTGCCTGCCAGGTCGCGGTCAGTTCGGCGCTGCGTTCCTGCAGTTCCGACAACTCGCGCTCCAGCGTCTCCAGCCGGTCGCGGCTGGCCGCGTCATCTTCCTTGCGCAGCGCTTCGGCCTCGATCTGCTTTTGCAGGATATCGCGGTCCAGCGCGTCCAGCTCCTCGGGCTTGCTGTCCACTTCCATGCGCAGACGGCTGGCGGCCTCATCCATCAGGTCGATGGCCTTGTCAGGCAGGAAGCGGTCCGTAATGTAGCGATGGCTCAGCGTCGCGGCCGACACCAGCGCCGAATCCGCGATCCGCACCCCGTGATGCAGCTCATACTTTTCCTTGATCCCGCGCAGAATGCTGATCGTGTCCTCGACTGTCGGCTCCTCCACCATCACGGGCTGGAACCGCCGGGCAAGGGCCGCATCCTTTTCCACATGCTTGCGGTACTCGTCGAGTGTCGTGGCACCCACGCAATGCAACTCACCCCGCGCCAGCGCCGGCTTGATCAGGTTCGCCGCATCCATGGCGCCCTCGGATTTGCCGGCGCCGACAAGCGTGTGCATCTCATCAATGAAGAGGATGATCTCACCATCCGCGCTGGTGATCTCGGACAGGATGGCCTTCAGCCGCTCCTCGAACTCGCCGCGATATTTCGCGCCCGCGATCAGCGCGCCCATATCCAGCGCCATCAGCGTCTTGTCGCGCAGGGATTCGGGCACATCGCCATTGACGATGCGCAGCGCCAGCCCCTCGGCAATCGCGGTCTTGCCGACACCAGGTTCCCCGATCAGGACAGGGTTGTTCTTGGTCCGGCGCGACAGCACCTGCATCGAGCGGCGGATTTCCTCATCCCGGCCGATGATAGGGTCGATCTTGCCCTCGCGCGCAGCCTCGGTCAGGTCGCGGGCGTATTTCTTCAGCGCGTCATAGCCCTCTTCCGCGCTGGCACTGTCGGCCGTGCGCCCCTTGCGCAGATCCTCGATCGCTGCGTTCAGCTTCTGGGCCGTGACCGCGCCTGCATCCAGCGCGTCCTTGGCCTCGGATTTCACAAGCGCCAGTGCTGTCAGCAAACGCTCGACCGTGACGAAACTGTCACCTGCCTTTTTCGCGATCTGCTCGGCCTGATCGACCACTTTCGCGGTCTGCGGGTCCATATAGATCTGCCCGCTGCCGCCCGACACCTTGGGCAGTTTCGCGAGCGCAATGTCATTGGCCTGCGCCACACGCTCGGGCGCGCCGCCCGCGCGGCGGATCAGATTGGCGGACATGCCCTGCTCATCATCCAGCAGTGCTTTCAGCAAATGCCCCGGCACCAGCCGCTGATGATCCTCGCGCAGCGCGATGGTCTGAGCCGCCTGCAGAAAACCACGGGCGCGTTCGGTAAATTTCTCCAGATTCATGTCTTGTCTCTCCTTGCAAAGCACCCTTTGGCGGGGTCTGCCTGCGATGCAGCGCAATCCCCTGTCGGGCCTTGTCAGGGATGTGGGGAGTGCGAAGGCCTGTTGCAAGATGACCACAGGCGTGACCTTGCGGTTTTTTCCGCCAGTCGCACCCGGCCCCATGCCCCGCAGGGGCAAGCGCCCGTGAGCGGGTCATGGGCGGGTGGGTGGGGACCCCGAACGGGCGCTTTTCTCCTCTGTTCAAGCAAGAAGGGGCGGCAGAATACCATTCTGCCGCCCCGTTTAACCCATGTTCCATGTCTTTCAGGCCGCCTTGGGCACGTCTTCCTGTGCCTGCGCGGGCACGAATTCGGCATGCAGGGCGCGGATGGCATCTTCCATCGCCTCGCGCGGGACCAGTAGCTGCACATCCACCCGGCGCAACCCCTGCTGCGCGGCCAGAACCTGCAGTTTCTCAGCCTCCAACGTGCGCAGGCAGCGCGCCAGCACCGACATCTCGCTCAGATCGGCACCGATCACCGACACCAGTGCCAGCGGGCGGGCGCTGATCTCGGCATTCGGGTAGGATTTCAGCACTTCCTGTTCGGCCCGGCGGATCGATTTCAGCGACCCGGACAGGTAATGCGTGATCGTGTTGGCATTCGAATGCTTGGACACGATCCAGACATCATGGCGCGTGAGCGCCTCCAGAATACAGGCATCATAGCCCTTTACGCCCACCATATCCGGCTCATGCACCTCAAACGCATGCACCTCGAGGCCCGTGACCATATCGACCCGGCCTTTCATCCCGCCATCGGGGCCGATCAGCGTGCCGGGGTCTTCGGGCTCGAACGCATGTTTCACGCGCAGCGGCACATCGGCCCGACGCAACACACGCGCGGCATTGGGATGGATCGCCTCCATCCCAAGATTTGAAAGCTGGTCGGCGACATCATAGCTCGTCCGCCCGATCTTGACGGTATTCTCCAACCCCACAACGCGCGGATCGGCCGAGGACAGGTGGAATTCCTTGTGAATGATCGCCTCTGCCGCCTGCGTGCGGGCCGCCAGATGCGCAAACACGACCTCGGAATAGCCGCGATCATATTCG
>PWWF01000183.1 GCA_003561595.1 Paracoccaceae bacterium
AACAGCCCGTCCTCGCGGATGGCCATGTCGTAAAAGCTGGCTGATGTAAGTTCACTCAAGGGATCCTGCGCAGTGGCGTGCCCGTCCCTGCCGCCTGCGCGCGAAAAAAGATTGCGTTGGCCGATCTTCATGAACATGGTCCCGAACCTCTCTAATCAATTGGTGGATATGCCCGTCTGGTGTCATTAACCATTAACTATCCTTAAGGTTGTGGCGCAAAGGCGAAAACAACTGGGCATTTTCGTGTCAGAGCGCGCCGGACCGGCAAGGACGTGGCGGCAGGGCCTTCCCCGTTTCGTGATGTCGCCAGGCGCGCGCAGATGCGACGGCGCTGGTCTTGTCGGGCGACATGGGGTAGAAATCAGAAAAAGAACAAGGGCAGGCAAGGCGGCATGACCGCGCTCGACAAATACGCACGGCTGGAAGGCGCGGGGCTCTGGACGGCATCGTCTCAGGACCAGCGCCGTGATGTCGTCGTCAGCTTTGGCGAGGCAACGCTCGTCATCTCGGACAGCCGCAGCATGCGGGTTCTCAGCCATTGGTCGCTGCCTGCCGTGGTGCGGCTGAACCCCGGCAAACGCCCCGCCCTCTACAGCCCCGATGGCGACCCCGGCGAGGTGCTGGAGCTTGATGATGACTGGCTGATCGACGCGCTGCAACAGTTGCAGGCGGCATTGCAGCCCCGTCGCTCTGGTTTCGCGCGCATGCGCCGCCCGATCCTCTTGGCGCTGTGCCTGATCACGGTGATCGGCAGCGCGCTGATCATCCCCCCCGCACTGATGAGCCATACCGCAACTGTGGTGCCAATGGCGCAGCGCGTCGAATTCGCCGAACGCGTCCGGCTGGAGCTGATCCGCGACGGCGCGCGCGCCTGCCAGAGCGCCTATGGCGACCCGGCGCTGGGCGTGCTGCAACGCGCGCTGTTCCAGTCGCCCGCGCGCATCGTCGTCATGCAGGACCTGCCCGGCACTGTGCCCCGCGCGCAGCATGTGATGGGGCGGCTGTTCATCCTCGATGCGCGGCTTCTCGACATGGCCGCCAGCCCCGAGGCGCTGGCCGGGGCCCTGCTGATCGCCGCCCAGCGCAACGCCGAAGAGGACCCGCTGCGCCCTCTCCTGCGCCATGCGGGCGTGATCGCGACCTTCCGGCTGCTGACCTCGGGCGAATTGCCCGAACGGGCTGAACAGGGCTATGCGGCGGAGATTTATGGCGCCGCGCTCTCGGTCCCCGATCTTGACCCACTGCTGGAACGGTTCAATCGCACCGATCTGTCAACCCGCCCGCTGGTCGACAACCCCGACACGCTCGACCCGGCCATCGCCACGCTGGGCCCGGATCTGCGCGCTGCCGATCCCAAGGCCGCTGATGCGCGCGACACCGCCCTTCTCAATGATGGACAATGGGTCAGCCTGCTCAACATCTGCGACGGCTGACACCACCTGCCATTTCATCTTTGCAAAAATATCCTGGGGGAGTCCTGCTTGCAGGGCGGGGGCAAAGCCCCCATACCCCGCCTGGTTGCAGCCTGACCTGCAGGGCGCGTGTGCCCGGCTCAGCCAATGGCGGCCTGTTTTACCTCATCATCGATATGCGGCACATATTGCGCGAAATTCTCGGCAAACATCGCCACCAGCTTCGCGGCCTGCGCGTCATAGGCATCGGGATCATCCCAGGTGCGGCGCGGGTCCAGCAGCACATCGGGCACGCCCGCCACTGCCACCGGCACATCAAAGCCGAAATGCGGGTCGCGGCGGAACTCGGCCTGGCGCAGGCTGCCATCCAGCGCGGCGGTCAGCAGCGCGCGGGTCGCCTTGATCGGCATGCGCGACCCGGTGCCATAGGCGCCCCCGGTCCAGCCGGTATTGACCAGCCAGCATTCCGCCCCGGTCTGCGCGATCTTGTCCTGCAAGAGCTTGCCATACACTTCCGGGCGGCGCGGCATGAAGGGCGCGCCGAAGCAGGTCGAGAAGGTGGGCGTGGGTTCGGTCACGCCCTGTTCGGTGCCCGCCACCTTGGAGGTGAAGCCCGACAGGAAATGATACATCGCCTGCGCCGGGGTCAGCCGCGCGATGGGAGGCAGCACGCCAAAGGCATCGCAGGTCAGCATGATGATGTTCTTCGGCACGCCCCCCAGCGATGTCTCCGAGGCATTCGAGATCGCATCCAGCGGATAGGCCACGCGGGTATTCGCGGTCAGGCTGTCATCCGCGAAATCCAGCTCCAGCGTCTCTCGGTCAAAGACCATGTTCTCGACCACCGACCCGAAGCGCGAGGTTGTCGCGTAGATTTCGGGTTCGGCCTCGGGGTCGAGATTGATCGTCTTCGCGTAGCAGCCGCCTTCGAAATTGAAGATGCCGTTTTCGGACCAGCCATGTTCGTCATCCCCGATCAGGATGCGCGAAGGGTCGGCCGAAAGCGTCGTCTTGCCGGTGCCCGACAGCCCGAAGAACACGGCGGCATCATCGGGATTGTCCATCGCGTGATTGGCCGAGCAATGCATCGGCATGATCCCCTTGCCGGGCAGCAGGTAGTTCAGCAGCGTGAACACGGCTTTCTTGTTCTCGCCCGCATAGGCGGTGTTGCCGATCAGGATCAGCTTGCGGGTCAGGTTCAGCGCGATCACGGTCTCGGACCGGCAGCCATGGCGTGCAGGGTCGGCCTTGAAGCTGGGGCAGTTGATGATGGTGAATTCCGGGTCGAACCGGGCCAGTTCATCCGCCTCGGGGCGGCGCAGCAGGTGGCGGATGAACAGCCCGTGCCAGGCCAGTTCGGTGACCACGCGCACATCCAGCCGGTGTTCGGGATCGGCCCCGCCATACAGGTCCTGCACGAACATTTCGCGCCCTTGCAGATGGGCCAGCATATCCGCTTCCAGCTGGTCAAAGGCCTCGGGCGTCATGGGGGCGTTGTTCTCCCACCAGATCGTCTCCTCGACCTCGGGGGTGCGGACGACGAACTTGTCCTTGGGCGAGCGCCCGGTATGCGCCCCGGTCGAGACCAGAAAGGCGCCACCCTTGCCCAGATGCCCCTCGCCGCGCGCGACGGCCTCTTCGATCAGGGTTGGTTCCAGCAGGTTGTAATAGGCGCGCGCAACTCCGTTAATGCCTTGATCTTCCAGCATCTTATTCGGGTTCACTCGGGTTGGTGCCATACTGCCTGCTCCATTTGGGGTGCCGCGGCTGGTTGGGGTTGGGCCGGGTCGGTTGCGTGTTCAGGGTGCGGGGAAAGGGCAAAATACCGCCCTTTTGGTCTGCACCCATCGGCTATAACACCCCGATTGCGGCAAAGCATAGGCTGGATTCAGGTCGTTAGCGCAATCACCCTGACGTTAGCGCAATATCAAGACTCCGCTGACATCAATGTGTTGCTGATCCGCACAGGGCGCGTGCGAATCAGGCAGGCTGCGCTTGGATGCAAGGGTATTTTGTTGCGTTTGAAAGGGAAATGGGCGATTGTATGTCAAAAATAAGGCGATTTCATCGCGAGAGAGCAGTTGAAAAGGGCATCCCATGCCGAAAATCGCGCTGGTCGATGACGACCGCAATATTCTGACGTCTGTTTCCATCTGCCTCGAGGCTGAGGGATTCGAGGTCGAAACCTATAATGATGGCCAGTCCGCGCTGGATGCGTTCAACCGGCGCATGCCGGATATGGCCGTGCTGGACATGAAGATGCCGCGCATGGACGGGATGGAGCTGTTGCAGCGCCTGCGTCAGAAAACCCAGATGCCGGTGATCTTCCTGACCTCCAAGGATGATGAGATCGACGAGGTTCTGGGCCTGCGCATGGGCGCGGATGATTATGTCAAAAAGCCGTTTTCGCAACGGCTGCTGGTCGAACGCATCCGCGCGCTGTTGCGGCGCAAGCAGGCCAGCGAACTGGCCGCCGAAGGGGCCGAGGAAGCCAAGATCCTGGTGCGGGGTAATCTGGAAATGGACCCGCTGCGCCATCAGGTGAAATGGAAGGGTGAGGATGTCACGCTGACGGTGACCGAATTCCTGCTGCTGCAGGCGCTGGCGCAGCGCCCAGGCGTCGTCAAGTCGCGCGACCAGTTGATGGATGTCGCCTATGAGGATCAGGTCTATGTCGATGATCGCACCATCGACAGCCATATCAAGCGCCTCCGCAAGAAGATGCGCAGCGTGGATGAGGAATTCTCATCCATCGAGACCCTGTACGGGATTGGCTACAAATATAACGAGGCCTGACAGGTGAGACCGGGGAGGACCCCTATAACGAGCGGGTGACACAGTGCGGATGGAGGCGATAAGCGCACGAACCGATGTCGTGCTGGGCGATGACTGGGTCGGCCCGGGCGATGCGGTCGAGACCGAGGTGCGCGACAGCCGCGCCCGGCGCGGGTTGTTCAGCATTTCCGCCTCGCCGCTTGCGCGCAAGATCGTGCTGTTCAACCTTGTCGCGCTGGTCATCCTGATCGCGGGCATCCTGTTCACCAACCCGTTTCGCGACTCGCTCTTGCGTCAGCAGGAAGAGATGCTGGGCACATCGGTGCAACTGATCGCCGATATCGTGTCGGCCAATGGCGATCTGGAAGCCACGCGCGATGTGATCGCGTCGGAAATGTCGCTCGATCAGCGGTTCGAGATGTATTTCATCGGCCCGGACGGCGCGTTCATGGGTCATCTGCGCGGCACGGCAGAGCCTGATCTGGCGGATCTGCCCGACCGCTCGACCGTGATCAGCGACACGCTCGCGGCGATCTGGTCGGGCCTGTCCTTTCTGACGGACCGCGGCCGCGATACGGGAAGCGAGGAAGAATTCAGCCGCATCGCGCAAGAGATGTTCGATCAGAACCTGCGCGGCGAACCGGCCCGCCACACGCATCGCGAGATGCGCGGAGGCATGTGGCTGGCGGCCAGCGCCCCCGTCGTGCATGATGGCGAGTTCGCGGGCGCCGTGTTCCTGCGCCGCGATGCCGAGGATACCGCGCGCCTGATGCGCCATGATCACGAGCAGGTGCTGCAGTTCTTCCTGATCGCGGTGCTGGTCTCTATCGGGCTGAGTTTCGTGCTGGCCTCGACCATTGCGAACCCGCTGGCCGATCTGGCGATGGCGGCGGAACTGGGCAAGCGCCGCGATGCACGCAAGAACGCGCCGGGGGCGCGGGTGCGCATTCCGGACCTGTCGGGCCGCCCCGATGAGATCGGCGATCTGTCGCGTGCGATGCGCGGTATCGTGAATGCGCTGTATGACCGGGTCGAGGCGAATGAACAATTCGCCGCCGATGTCGCGCATGAGATCAAGAACCCGCTCGCATCGCTGCGTTCGGCGGTCGGCACCTTGCGCATGGCCAAGCGCGAGGATCAGGTCAACCGCCTGCTGGATGTGATCGAGCAGGATGTGCGCAGGCTGGACCGGCTGGTGTCGGACACGTCGAACGCATCGCGGCTGGATGCCGAACTGGTCAAGGAAGAGCAGGAAGAATTCGACCTGGTCAAGCTACTCAACAATCTGTGCGAGCACCTCTCGACCGAGGCCAGGGACAAGGGTGTGGAATTCATCAACGCGCTGCCGAAAGAGGCTGTGATGCTGACCGGGCTTGAGGGGCGGTTGGCGCAGGTCTTTGTCAACCTGATCACCAATGCGATTTCCCTGTGCGAGGATGGTGATGCCGTGCGGGTCTGGGCGCGGCAGCGGCAGGACCGCGTACTGATCGTGGTCGAGGATACGGGCCCCGGCATCCCGGACAACGCCCTGAAGAAAGTGTTCAAGCGTTTTTATTCGCAACGCCCGGTGCAGCAATTCGGCAATCATTCCGGGCTGGGGCTGGCGATCTCGAAACAGATAGTCGAGGCGCATCAGGGCGTCATCTGGGCCGAGAATATCCGCCCTGCCGATGCCGGACCCGACACCCCGCCCATGGGCGCGCGTTTCGTGGTCGGCCTGCCCCTGTGATCGGGGCGGACGGGACGGGGCTGGTGCATGGATCATCGGTAGCGTTTGAGCGCCCTGAAGGGGCGGTTGGTGTGCTTATCACGGGCCATAGCGGGACGGGCAAATCCGAGCTGGCGCTGGAATTGATGACGCTTGGTGCGCGCCTGATCGCTGATGACCAGACGCATTTGCAGCGCGAGGGCGGGCTGATCCGGCTGAGTTGCCCGGCCC
The DNA here is from genome assembly GCA_003561595.1 of Paracoccaceae bacterium. GTDB lineage: Bacteria > Pseudomonadota > Alphaproteobacteria > Rhodobacterales > Rhodobacteraceae > Roseinatronobacter. The sequence goes on from PWWF01000183.1 coordinate 6,127, forward strand.
CCATCCGTGGCCTGATCGAGATACGCGGCATGGGGTTGCTGCCCGCAACACCTGTCGCGCAGGCCCCGCTGCGTGTGATCGTCGATCTGGACAGGCGCGAGTCCGAGCGCCTGCCACCCCCGCGCTGGCATGATGTTGACGGCATCGCGATCCGGCTGTTTCGCAATTGCGCGAGCCGGGCTTTCGCCATGGCCATCCGGCAATATGTGCTGCATTGTGAATGGATTGAACTGGAAGGCAAACCGGTGTGAGCCAGCCATCTGTGACCCGCCCTGCAACAGACCGTCTGGTCATGCTGACCGGCCCTTCGGGCGCCGGGCGCAGCACGGCATTGCGCGCGCTGGAAGATGCGGGGTTCGAGGCGATCGACAATATGCCGATCTCGCTTGTGCCGCGACTTGTCGCTGACCGGCTGGAGCGGCCGCTCGCGCTGGTGCTGGACCCGCGCAACCGTGATTTTTCGGTCGATGCGCTGTTGTCGCTGGTGGCGGAACTGTCGGGCAGCCCGCGGTTCGATTTTGATCTGGTCTATCTGGATTGCCCGGTCCCCGACCTGATCCGCCGCTATTCCGAGACGCGGCGCCGCCATCCGCTTAGCCCCGAAGGGACGGCGCAGACCGGGATCGAACTGGAATCGCGGCTGCTGCAACCGGTCCGGCTGCGCGCCGATGTGCTGATCCCGACGGCCGGGATGACACCGCATGACCTGCGCGCCCGGATGACCGAGATTTTCGCAAGCGAGGATCAGGGCAGTCTGCAAGTGCAGATCGAGAGCTTTTCGTATCGGCGCGGCATCCCCACCGGGGTCGATCTGGTGTTTGACTGCCGGTTTCTGAACAACCCTCACTGGCAGGCCGATCTGCGTGCGCTGGATGGGCGCGACAATGCGGTCGCCGACTATGTGGCGGCTGATCCGCGCTTTGCGGATTTCTTCGCGCGTGTGCATGGCTTGATTGAAAGCTTGTTGCCGGAATACTCGCAAGAGGCGAAAAGCCAGTTGACCATCGCTTTTGGCTGTACAGGGGGGCAACACCGATCCGTTGCAACAGGCGAAAAACTGGCGAATGCGCTTGCACAGGGGGGGTGGCGCGTGTCTAAACGGCACAGGGAACTGGAACGGATGGCCGCCCAGGCGGCATGGACGGCAAAGACGTAAGGTCAGCTCGTGATCGGGATCGTGATCGTGGCACATGGAGGTCTGGCGCGCGAGTATCTCGCCGCCATCGAGCATGTGATCGGCAAACAATCCGGGATCGCGGCCATTGCCATCGAATATGACCATGACCGCAGCGCCAAACAGGCCGAGATTTCTGCGGCGGCGCGGTCGGTCGATGCAGGCTCCGGGGTGGTGGTGGTGACCGACATGTTCGGCGGATCACCCTCGAACCTGTCACTTCCGGCCTGTGCCGGGCCGGACCGACGCATTCTTTACGGCGCAAACCTGCCGATGTTGATAAAGCTGGCGAAATCGCGCGAGATTGGGTTGCAGGCCGCGACCTCTGCCGCGATGGAAGCAGGGCGCAAATACATTAATGCGATAGATGTGGGTGGTTAACCCGGGCAAGGGATCTGGATGACGGAAATCGAGCTGGATATCACGAATGAAAAGGGGCTGCATGCCCGCGCCTCGGCCAAGTTCGTCGAGGTGGTCGAAGCGCATGACGCCACTGCCGAGGTCATGAAGGACGGCATGAGCGTGCCGGGCGATTCCATCATGGGCCTGTTGATGCTGGCCGCGTCCAAGGGCACATCCATCCGTGTCCGGCTGTCGGGCAATCAGGCCGAGGCGCTGGGCGATGCACTGAAAGCGCTCGTGTCGGATCGGTTCGGCGAGGGGATGTAGCGGCGCGCGGCGTTGCGCGTCAATGCGTCCAGACCTGCCGCCGGTTGGTGGCGAAATTGTCGCCATAGCCGCCCGGTCGCAGATTGGGGCGGCGGGTCTTGGGTTCGATCACGATAGCGTCGATGCCATGCGCCTCGGCATAGGCTTTGGCGGCGTCGCGATCGTCAAAGCGCAGGCGCACCTGCGAATCCATGTCGGCAGAGCTTGTCCAGCCCATCAGCGGGTCCACCTGCCGCGCCTGTGCAGGCGAGAATTCCAGCACCCAGTGATTTGTCTTGGCGGTGCCGGATTGCATGGCAGTGCGGGCGGGGCGGTAGATACGGGCGCGCATGGCCGACCTCTCGACAGGAAAACTTCTCTCGCGTTATCGGCAAAAACCGGATGGGGTGCAAGGGTGCAGACGGCAAAGGGTCATCCGAAAGGAGGGAACGAGGAGTAGTCTTCCGGTGTCTGACCTTTTGCCGCCTGCTTTCCACCAGCTAGCGAGCGCGCGCCGCACAGCAAATGAAAAATGCGCGCCTGCGCGCCTTGAGCGCACCTCTGGTGCGGCGCCGCCCAAGCGCCATGCAAAAGCCCGGCAGGACGGGCTGTCCTGCCGGGCCATCTGCGTAGTTACATGCCCGCCTCAGACGCTCAGGCAGACATATTTCATTTCCACATAATCCTCGATCCCGTGCTTGGACCCTTCGCGCCCCAGCCCCGATTGCTTGACGCCGCCAAAGGGCGCAACCTCGGTCGAGATGATGCCGGTATTCACGCCGACGATCCCGTATTCCAGCGCTTCCTGCACGCGGGTAATGCGGCCGATATCGCGGGCATAGAAATAGCAGGCCAGCCCGAAGATCGTGTCATTGGCCTGCGCGATCACCTCTTCCTCGCTCTCGAACCGGAACAGGGGTGCCAACGGGCCAAAGGTTTCTTCCTTGGCGACCTTCATGGACTGGGTAACGCCCGTCACCACGGTCGGTTCAAAAAAGCTGCCGCCCAATGTGTGGCGCTTGCCGCCGGCCACGACCTGGCCGCCATGGTCGAGCACGTCGCGGATGTGATCCTCGACCTTGACCACGGCCTTGTCATTGATCAGCGGACCTGCCTGCACGCCGTCTTCCATGCCGTCGCCCACTTTCATGGCGTCAACGGCCTTGGCCAGTTTCTCGGCAAAGGCATCATAGACGCCCGCCTGCACATAGATGCGGTTGGCGCAAACGCAGGTCTGACCATTATTGCGGAACTTGCTCATCATCGCGCCTTCGACGGCCTTGTCCAGATCGGCGTCATCGAACACGATGAATGGCGCGTTGCCGCCCAGCTCCATCGAGCATTTCATGACCTGATCGGCGGCCTGGCGCAGCAGGATGCGGCCCACTTCGGTCGAGCCGGTGAAGCTGAGCTTGCGCACCAGCGGGTTTTCGCAGAATTCCTTGCCGATATCCGACGACCGCGACGAGGGCACGATCGACAGCACGCCCTTGGGCACGCCTGCGCGTTCGGCCAGAACCGCCATGGCCAGCGCCGACAGCGGCGTTTCGGCGGCGGGGCGGGCAACAAAGCCGCAGCCTGCGGCCAGCGCCGGGGCCACCTTGCGCGCGATCATCGCATTGGGAAAGTTCCACGGCGTGATCGAGGCCGCGACCCCGATGGGCTGGCGCAGCACGGTGATGCGCTTGTCGGCCTGATGCCCGGGGATGGTTTCGCCATAGATGCGTTTGGCTTCCTCGCCGAACCATTCGACGAAGCTGGCGCCATAGGCGATCTCGCCGCGCGATTCGGCCAGCGGCTTGCCCATTTCGGCGGTCAGGATGATCGCCAGATCCTCGGTATTCGCGACCATCAGATCATACCATTTGCGCAGGATCTGCGCGCGCTCTTTCGCGGGGCGTGCGGCCCAGGCGTGGCGCGCGGCCTCGGCGGCCTCGATCGCGCGCGCGGTTTCGGTGCGCGAGAAATCGGCGACACGCGCGACCACATCGCCGCGTGCGGGGTTGATGACATCGAAGGTCGCGCCGTCATCCGCCGCGACCCAGTCGCCCGCGATCAGCCCGCGGGTTTCCAGCAGGGTCGGATCGCTGAGCATGCCGGCAAGGTCGGTTTTCTGGTCGAGCATGGTGTCTCCTCATGAGGTTCTGCGCGCTGCGGCGCGTGAAAGCAGGGCCCGGACGGGGCCGGGCGCGCGTGCAGGAATTGATCTGCAGTGACCCTAATGCTTTTCGCAACCAGTGTCACGGGGGGCGCCGGGCGCCCACTGCGCAAGGTATTCTTAATCCCTTTGGCGCAGAATGCAGCTTCGAGACAGAGGTGATGCCAGCCCCATGCCCCCCGCGCGCACAAAAACCGACCCCAAGGAGGAAGCATTCTATGCCCATCTGGTCACGCGCCATTCTTCGGACAGTGTGGTGATCTCGGACCCGGATCGCCGCGCGCTCTGGGTCAACCCGGCCTTTTGCGCGCAGACGGGCTATACGATCACCGACATGGCAGGGAAGGAGCCCGGATCAGTCCTGCAGGGGCACGACACCTCGCCCGATGCGATACAGGCGATCCGGCATGCCTGTGCGCAGCGCCGCGAAATCCGGGTCGATATCCTGAACTACACCAAATCGGGCACGCCGTTCTGGGTCGATCTGCGGGTGACGCCGGTTTATGATGCCAGCGGTCGGCACACGCATTTCATCTCGACCATGCGCGACATCTCGGAACGCAAGGCGCTGGAACAGCAGAATGAGGAAATGCGCCATTCCGAGGAATTGCGTCAGGCCGAACGCCATCTGCTCGCGCTGACCAGCGAATGGCTGTATTCGGCCAAATCCTATGACGAATTGCTGATGGTGATTCAGCGCGCCATGCACACGCTGATCCCCGAGGCCGATGGCGCGCTTTATATCTATGATGATGCCCGCTCCATGCTGCATCTGGCGACAAGCTGGGGCACAATGCCGAATTTCACGCCCCATATGCTGCCCGATGATTGCTGGGCGCTGCGCCGGGGGCGGGCCTATGCCTATGGGCTGAAGCCGATCCAGTTCGTCTGCGATCATGTCGGAAAGGGCGCGGCCCCCTATTTCTGCCTGCCGATCATCGCGCATGGTGAAACCATCGGGCTGTTGCATCTGGTCTTTGACGGGTTCGAGGAGGGGGGGTTGATGCGCCACATGCGCGACGAAGTCCTGCGCAACCGTTGGGATATCTCGCTGATTTGCGGCGAACAGATCAGCCTGGCGGTCGCCAATGTCCGCTTGCGGCAGGAATTGCACGACCGGTCGGTGCGCGACCCACTGACCGGGCTGTGGAACCGGCGCTGGTTCATGGAACGCGCCCTGCGCGAGGTCAGTTGCGCCCTCCGCGATCAGGGCAGCCTGTCGCTGATCGCGCTGGATGTCGATCATTTCAAATCCTTCAATGATCGTTTCGGGCATGAGGCGGGCGATGCCGTTCTGCGCGATGTCGGCGCCATCCTGCAGCAGGCGGGCAGCGACAGCATCCATCCCTGCCGTGTGGGCGGTGAGGAATTCACCCTGCTACTGACAGGCCACGACCTTGAGGATGCCGCCAGCCGCGCCGAAACCCTGCGCCAGAGCATCGCCGCGCATCGGTTTTCCATGCCGGGGCTGGCGATGCCGCAGGTGACGGCCTCTTTCGGGCTGGGCGTGCTGGGACGCGACGGGCAGCGGCTGGAAGAGGTGATGAAAGCCGCTGACACGGCCCTTTATCGCGCCAAGTCCGAAGGGCGGAACCGGGTCGCGACCACCAGCGCCGGGTTCGCCCTGCCGGGCGCGGAGCCGCAGCCAGAGGATGAACCGCGACGCAATGCGCCGTCATAACGTCCCGTAACCGCGCGCGGAAATTGACATTCTGCAGCCCCGATCCTATCACCCAAAGGTCGGATCATTCGAGATGACAGACCACAGCATGAGTGAGACCTCAGACAGGGCATCGCGCGGATGCCCCGCAGCAGATACAAGGCGCAGGCTGCGCAGACTCCGGGCTGCATTCGGGCCGTGACCCCCGGTGCCCCTGGTTGCGCACGGCACAAGGGGGCTATTGATGACCATTCAGACACCGCTGAGCGAGATGAAATTCGCCCCCGATGCCGAAACGCCTGGCATCGATGCCGCCTTCATCGCGATAGAGGTCGCGCGACTCTTGCAGGAAAACCGCGCCGATGCGGTCAGCGAGTTTCTGGTCGGTCAGGAAATGGCCGATATCGCCGCCCTGATCGAGGAGCTGGAACGCGGCCCCGATCTGACGGTCCTGCGCCTGTTGCCGCTGCATGATCAGGCCGAGATGCTGGGCTATCTGCGCCCCAGCTCGCAGGTCGAGATCGCAACCCGCCTGCCCAAGCCCGAGCTGGTCAAGCTGATGACCGCGATGAGCCATGATGAGCGCGCGGACCTTTACAAACAGCTTGATGAGGAAGCGCAGGAAGCCATCCTGCCCGCCTTTTCCAAGGCCGAGCGAGAGGACCTGCGCCGTCTGGCGGCCTATGAGGAATGGACCGTCGGTTCGGTCATGACCTCGGATTACGCGACGCTCAAGCCCGAGATGACCTCGACCCAGGCGATTGACGCGCTGCGCAGCCAGGCCATCGACGCCGAGACGATCTATTACGCTTACATCATCGATGATGACCGCGCGCTGATCGGCGTGGTCAGCCTGCGCGATCTGCTGACCGCGCGCCCCCGCCAGCGCGTGTCCGAGATCATGGATACCGAACCGGTCTGGATCCGCGCCGAAGAGGAACAGGAAGCCGCCGCGCGGATCATCGCGCGCTATGACCTGCTGGCGCTGCCGGTGCTGGACAATAATGACCGGCTGGTCGGGATTGTCACGGCCGATGACGCCATGGACGTGACCGAGGAAGAGGTCACCGAGGATTTCTACAAGGGCTCCATCGTGCAGCCCATCGAGATGTCGGTGGCCGAAGCCACGATTGCCACGCTTTACCGCGCGCGGATCTTCTGGCTGGTGCTGCTGGTCTTCGGCAATATCTTTTCCGGCGCGGGGATCGCCTATTTCGAGGATACGATCGCCGCGCATCTGTCGCTTTTGTTCTTCCTGCCTCTGCTGATCGCCTCGGGCGGCAATGCGGGCACGCAATCGGCCACACTGATGGTGCGCGCGCTGGCCACGGGCGATGTGCGCCCCGCCGATTTCGGCAAGCTCCTGTCGCGCGAGGTCGTGGTGGCGCTGACACTTGGCATCACGATGGCGGTCGCGGTCTCGATGATCGGGGTGTGGCGCGGCGGTCCGGAAATCGCGCTTGTGGTGGCGCTGGCCATGGTCACGATCGTGCTGATGGGGGCGCTGATCGGCATGTGCCTGCCCTTCATCTTCGCCAAGTTCAACCGCGACCCGGCCGCGGCTTCGGGGCCGCTTGTGACCTCGATTGCCGATGTGCTGGGGGTGTTGATCTATTTCACCATCGCGGCGCAGCTTCTGGGGCTCTGAGCGCGGCTTGCATTCGGTGGGGCGACCCGCTACGTCCGCGCCAAGGCAGCGAAAGGCAGGATCATGGACGCAATTGCAGCTTTGCGCGCGAAATATCTCGGGCAGACCGATCAGGCCAGCGATGCCGACGCGCTGGAGGCCGTGCGCCTCGCCGCGCTGGGCAAGAAGGGCGAGATCAGCCTGAAGATGCGCGAACTCGGCCGTATGAGCCCCGAGGAACGCCAGATCGCCGGTCCCGCCCTGAATGCGCTGAAATCCGAGATCGATGCCGCGCTCAGGGCCCGCCGCGCCGCCCTTGATGACGCCGCGCTGGAGGAACGTCTGAAAACCGAATGGCTCGATGTCACGCTGCCCGGTCGCCCGCGCCCGATGGGCACGATCCACCCGATCAGTCAGGTGATGGATGAGTTGACCGCGATCTTCGCCGATATGGGGTTTCGCGTCGCCGAAGGCCCGCAGATCGAATCCGACTGGTATAATTTCGACGCGCTCAACATCGCGCCCGAACATCCTGCACGTCAGGAACATGACACGTTCTTCATGCACCGCGCTGCGGGCGACAACCGCCCGCCCCATGTGCTGCGCACCCATACGAGCCCCGTGCAGATCCGCGCGATGCAGGCGCAGGGCGCGCCCATCCGCGTGATCGCGCCGGGCCGCGTTTACCGCATGGACATGGACCAGACCCATACGCCCATGTTCCATCAGGTCGAGGGGCTGGCCATCGACCGTGACATCACCATGGCGCAGCTGAAATGGACGCTCGAGGAATTCTGCCGCGCCTTTTTCGAGGTCGATCAGGTCGAACTGCGCTTCCGCGCTTCGCATTTTCCCTTCACCGAACCCTCGGCAGAGGTCGATATCCGCTGCTCATGGGAGGGAGGGCAACTCAAGATCGGTGAGGGCAATGACTGGATGGAAATCCTCGGCTCCGGCATGGTGCACCCGCATGTGCTGCGCGCGGGCGGGATCGACCCGGACCAATGGCAGGGCTTTGCCTTCGGCATGGGCATCGACCGGATCGCGATGCTGAAATACGGCATCCCCGATCTGCGCGCCTTTTTTGAATCCGACCTGCGCTGGCTGCGCCATTACGGATTCCAGGCGCTCGACCAGCCTTCGCTGCCCGCGGGCCTCAGCCGATAACCCTTTCATCTTTGCCAAAATATCCACGGGGATTTTCAAGGGGGATGTATCCCCCTTGAAGCAGGGGGGATTGGCCGCAGGCCAACCGGGGGGCGGCAGCCCCCCGTCCCCCCTCAACGAAAAAGCCCCCGCCACGCGGGCAGGGGCCTCTCCACTCAGTTCCAGCTGGTTCAGCAGCTGTAATACATGCTGTATTCCACCGGGTGGGGCGTATGCTCATAGGCATAGACCTCTTCCCATTTCAGATCCATATAGGCGTCGATCTGGTCCTTGGTGAACACATCGCCCGCCAGCAGGAACTCGTGATCAGCGGCCAGGCTGTCCAGCGCCTCGCGCAGGGATGCGCAGACGGTCGGGATGCCTTCCAGCTCTTCGGGCGGCAGATCGTACAGGTCCTTGTCCGAGGCCGGGCCCGGATCGATCTTGTTCTTGATCCCGTCGATCCCGGCCATCAACAGCGCTGCAAAGCACAGATAGGGGTTGGCCGATGGGTCGGGGAAGCGGGCCTCGACACGCTTGGCCTTGGGGCTTTCGGTCCACGGAATACGCACACAGCCCGACCGGTTGCGCGCCGAATAGGCCCGCAGCACCGGCGCCTCGAAACCAGGGATCAGCCGCTTGTAGCTGTTGGTCGAGGGGTTGGTAAACGCGTTCAGCGTCTTGGCATGTTTCAGCACACCGCCGATGAACCACAGCGCTTCCTGGCTCAGATCGGCGTATTTGTCGCCTGCAAAGAGCGGCTTGCCGTCTTTCCAGATCGACATGTTGACATGCATGCCGGTGCCGTTGTCGCCCTTGACGGGCTTGGGCATAAAGGTTGCGGTCTTGCCATAGGCATCGGCCACGTTCTTGATGACATATTTGTATTTCATCAACTCGTCAGCCTGCTTGGTCAGCGAGTTGAAGATCAGGCCCAGTTCATGCTGCGCGGACGCGACCTCAGTGTGGTGCTTGTCCACCTTCATGCCGATGTCCTTCATGGTCGTCAGCATTTCCGAACGCATGTCCTGATTGGCATCGATCGGGTTCATTGCAAAGTAATGACCCTTGATCGTCGGGCGATGGCCGGCATTGCCGTGTTCGTAGTCGGTGTCGGTGTTCCAGGCGGCCTCTTCGGCGTCGATCTCGTAGCCGACCTTGTTGAATTTGTCCGAAAACTTGACGCTGTCGAAGACGAAAAATTCGGCCTCGGGTCCGAAATAGGACACATCACCGATGCCGCTGGCTTTCAGATAGGCCTCGGCCTTCTCGGCAGTGCCGCGCGGGTCGCGCTCATAGGGCTCGTTCGTGTCGGGCTCCACGATCGAGGCGTGGATCGCCAGCGTCTTTTCGGCGTAGAACGGGTCGATATAGACCGAGTCCAGGTCGAAGACGAGTTTCATGTCCGAGGCCTCGATCCCCTTCCAGCCTGGAACGGAGGACCCGTCGAACATGAAGCCTTCTTCCAGGAAGTCCTCATCCACCAGATCGCCCACGATCGTGACATGCAGCATGCGACCGCGCGGGTCGACAAAGCGGATGTCCAGATAGGCGATTTCCTCATCTTTCATCATCTTGAGAACGTCAGCTGAACTCATGTCCATTTCCCTTTTCGTTTGGTAATGTATGTCTGGTGCGTCAGTGACGCCCCGGAACCCCTGCGCGTCTTTACAGCGCGTCGTCCCCGCTCTCGCCGGTGCGGATGCGGATGGCTTGCTCGACAGGCGAGATGAAGATCTTGCCATCCCCGATCTTGTCGGTGCGCGCGGCGGCGACAATCGCCTCGACGGCGTCATCGACCTGGTCATCGGCCAGCACGACCTCGACCTTCACCTTGGGCAGAAAATCGACGACATATTCGGCGCCGCGATACAGTTCGGTATGGCCTTTCTGACGCCCGAAGCCCTTGACCTCGACCACAGACAGCCCCTGCACACCGATGTCCTGCAGCGCTTCCTTCACCTCATCAAGCTTGAATGGCTTGATGATTGCCTCGAGCTTCTTCATTCCCGGCCCCCGTTCGCTTCAATCTCCGCATCGCGGTTACTGGCAGTTCAGACCACTTTCGGCCCTGTGCCACAATCTGATAGGCTCTGGATGACGGGGCTTCAGAAACCGAAATGGGGCGCATGTTTAAAAAACATGCAAAAAGATTAAAAAATAGACGAAAAAGAAAAACGGAGTTTGCGCGAGTGACTGATTTTCTGACATCTGCCCAAATGCGCGCCGTCGAGCGGGCGGCAATTGAGTCGGGCACAGTCACGGGGCAGGGGTTGATGGACTGCGCGGGGCGGGGCGTTGTCGATGCGGCTTTTGCGCATTGGCCTGCATTGGCAGAAGCGCCGGGGCGCGCGGTCGTTTTGTGTGGCCCCGGAAATAATGGCGGCGACGGATTCGTGGTCGCGCATTATCTGCAGGCGGCGGGCTGGTCGGTTGATGTGTTCTTCTACGGCGAGCCTGACCGGCTGTCGCCAGAGGCGGGCGCGATGCGGGCACAATGGGCGGCTGAAGGGCCGATTCATGCCCTGGATTTCCCGGTGCCGCATCCGGATCAGGTTGTGCAGGTTCAGGCGCTGCTGGATGCGGCGCGTCGCGCCGGGCCGGTGCTGCTGGTTGATGCGCTGTTCGGGATCGGGCTGTCGCGGTCGATTGATGCCTTGGACGATGTGATCGCGATCTGGCGGCAGTTTCATGCCGACAATAACATGAATCTCGTGGCGATAGACCTGCCCAGCGGGCTGGATGCCGATACCGGCGATCCGGTCGCGCGTGCGGATGGCAGCGCTGGGGGCGTGTTCCCGGCGGAACTGACGGTCACGTTTCACCGGCCCAAGGCCGGGCATCTGCAAGGCGCAGGGCCGCGGTCATGCGGCACGCTGGCAGTTGTCGATATCGGAGTCGGGCCATGGGACGGGGCGCGCGATGGTGATTGAACAGGCCGAAATGATCGCCGCGCTGCGCAAATATGAGGCGCAGCACAAATACGATCACGGTCACGCACTGGTCCTGTCCGGCGGGGTCGGGCGCGGCGGCGCGGCGCGGCTGGCGGCGCGCGCGGCGCTGCGTGTGGGGGCGGGGCTGGTCACCTTGGGCTGCCCACCTGCGGCGCTGAGCGAGAACGCCGCGCGGCTGGATGCGATCATGCTGCGCGCGCTGCGTGACCGGGCGCAATTGCGGGACATGCTGACGGATACGCGTATCACCGCGCTCTGTCTTGGTCCGGGGCTGGGCCTGGGCGAGGGCGCCGCCGAGTTGGTCGCGACGGCCCTGGAGCCGGACAGCACAGGGGCGCGTGCGATCATTCTGGATGCCGATGCCGTGACCCATCTGGCGCAGAATCCGGGCTTGCAGGCGCGGCTGCATCCGCGCTGCATCCTGACGCCGCATGCAGGCGAGTTTGCGCGCCTTCTGCCCGATCTGGCAGAGGCGCTGCGCACTGCACCCGTTGAGGATCAGGCGGCGCGCGCCGAGATCGTGCAGACGGGCGCGGCGCGGCTGAACGCAGTGCTGTTGCTGAAAGGGGCGCTTACGGTCATCGCGGCCCCGGACGGCACTCATGCGGTAAGTGACGCACGCGGCGCGCGCGCCGCGCCGTGGCTGGCAACGGCTGGGTCGGGCGATGTGCTGGCCGGGCTGGTGACAGGGCTGGCCGCGCGTGGCATTGCGCCGCAGCAGGCCGCGTTCTGGGGCGCGCTACTGCATGTCGAGGCGGCGCGCGCCTTTGGTCCGGGGTTGGTTGCCGATGATCTGCCCGATCTGCTGCCCTCCGTCCTGCGCGATCTGGGAGTCTGAGCGCAGCAGGGTTTTCAGGCCATCCGCCTCGATCACGGCGTTCTGGTCGAGGGTCAATTCATGGAGCGTCAGCGCGTTGTCATGGCGGTGCACATGCTGGCCATCGACCAGCTTGGCCGCGCGGGTCATCACGGGCTTGGAAAACAGAATCTCGCTGCGCCAGTCGCGCATGGCCAGTTCCTGCGCCGCGCCGACAACAAGCGCGCGGTCCAGCCGACCGGGCGCGCAGCCAAGGCCAAGCGCCGAGGGGTCGATCCGCACCAGATCACGCGCTTCAGCGCGCACCTGCCGGACAGCGCGCAGCACGATGATCCGGCCCTGCGCATCCAGCAGCAGATCGCCCGCCATGAGCCGTTCGACCGGGCGCAGGCCGAATAGGGTGCGGATCAATGTGCCGGACGCAAACCCGCGCGGGCCTGTTTTCGCCGTGTCGCGCGGCTTTGCGGCGGGCAATGCCGGGGCGAGGGAAATGCTGTGAACTGACATGGTTCAACCTCCTGCTCCGACCCTGTCGGAAAAACGTAACGACAAGGTAAATGCGGACAAAAATTCGCACTGTTTCTACAATGCGGACAATCCCAGCGTAATGCGGCGGGATTGCGGCGCTGATGCGTAAATTGAAGGGCGATTTTGCCCTCGCATCGGCTGACAGGGTTTGCTAGAGGGGCCGCATGCGGGTGTGGCGGAATTGGCAGACGCACCAGATTTAGGTTCTGGCGCCGCAAGGCGTGGGGGTTCAAGTCCCTCCACCCGCACCATGTCGATTTTTCGGCATTTTGTTGCATCGATCTGCCCTTTCCTGATTTGCCTGTATTCAAAGTTTCGCAGTCAGTTTCGCGGTTTCCTGTTCTGGTCCCGTTCCGTTCTCATCGATTCCTTTTCTCCTGCGCCCGGCGTGACGCCGCTTTCTGATCCCGCTGCGCCCGGTATTTCCTGACCATCTCAAGGGTCTTGTGTCCGGTGACGGCCAAAGCGCTCTACCGGGCGCTTCCTGAGCTTCAAGCCGAGCGGATCGCGACGTGGCTCGATGCGGGGCAGGGGGTGCCGGTCACCCGCGCGGCGATGGCGCTCGAGGCAGTGCTGACGGAGGTGCCGCGTGCCGAAGTGCCTGCTCTGATTCTGGCGGATGCCT
>PWWF01000367.1 GCA_003561595.1 Paracoccaceae bacterium
AGCATCTGGCGGAACGGTTGACCTCTGAAGGTCATTTCCAAGCAGTTCCAGACCAGGTCATCGTCAACGAATACCAGCCCGGACAAGGCATCTCTGCCCATATCGACTGCCGACCCTGCTTTGGAGAGACAATCGCCTCTCTGAGCTTGCTATCGACATGTGTGATGCGGCTTGCCTCGCAGAGGTCTTCCCGCCACATGGAACTTCTGCTTCAGCCTGACAGCCTTCTGGTTATGGCAGGTCAGGCCCGCCATGAGTGGACCCACGCAATTCCGGCCAGAAAGACGGATCTTGTCGAAGGCAAGAGGTCCCAACGAACGCGGCGAATTTCGCTCACATTTCGGCAAATGAGATTCGAAAACTGAGCTTCGTCGCCTCAAACATGACGAACCGAAGCAAACGCGACGCAGCACGAAATTGCGCAATCACAACATGAACATGCACTGCACAGGATACAGTCTAAGCAACTGAAACACCGACCAACTCGCTACCATCCATCATTGGGCCGCCTCTCATTCTAACATATTGTTTTATAGCAGATATTCCTCTTTTGGCAAACTGCTAACGGCGGATATGACTACGCTGGATTACGGCGCAGTATGCCAGAATTTGCCCCTCTACGACGACACGTTGCACACACAGTGCACACGAAAATGTGGTCTGCCGCCATATCCCCTGCAGTGCCTGCCGGAACCAGCAGCTCCGTCTTTCTCGATGCGATGCTTGGCGAGATGAAAGAAGGCGATGCAAGCAGGAACGCTGAAGTCATGCAGCTTCGACCAGAAGGCCGCGCTAAAGATTCGATGGGCTATCGATACAGCTTCAGCTCACTGCCGCGATTGCACTGCTTACGCGAATTTTTCACGTAAGCACTAGGTCCACAAATGCGCGAAAGTGTATGTTATTGATTTATATTGTTTTTTGGCGCACCCGAGAGGATTCGAACCTCTGGCCTCCGCCTTCGGAGGGCGGCGCTCTATCCAGCTGAGCTACGGGTGCATACCGTTCGCGAAATGTTTACGTCATGCTTACGTCATGCTTACGCGAGTTTTTCGTCGACCTGAAGAGCGAACCTGACATTCGCTCAAGCCATTGTTTAGTAACTCCCTTTTCCTAGCACCCTCAGCCATCACCAGACTTGACTTCTGCCTTCGGAGGGCAGCGCTCTATCCAGCTGAGCTACGGGTGCCGCGTGCCCTGTCTATACTTGCCCGCAGGCGCCGGTGCAATCATCTAATGTGCCAGCCGCCGCAATACCCGGTCAGGCGAACAGATCGTGGCACAGTTCCAACGCGTCGACCAGGGCATCGACCTCTGCGCGCGTGTTATACAGCGCAAATGATGCACGGCAGGTCGCGCTGACCCCCAGATGATCCATCAGCGGTCCGGTACAATGCTGCCCCGCACGCACGGCGATCCCGCGCTTGTCCAGCACGGTCGAGATGTCATGCGCGTGCGCCGCCCCTTCCAGCGTGAAGCTGAAGATCGCGCCCTTGCCCGGAGCATTCCCCTGCACGTTCAACCAGTTCAGTCCCGCCAGCCGCGCCTGCGCATAGTCGCGCAGATCGGCCTCATGCGCGGCAATCGCGTCCAGTCCCACGCCCATCATGTAGTCGATCGCAACCCCCAGTCCGATCTGCTGGACGATACCGGGCGTTCCGGCCTCGAACTTGTGGGGCGGATCGTTATAGGTAACACCCTCGCGCGTGACCTCGCGGATCATGTCGCCCCCGCCCATGAAGGGGCGCATCTCGGCCTGGCGTTCGCGCCGGATATAGATCGCGCCCGAGGCCGAAGGTCCATACAGCTTGTGACCGGTCACCGCATAGAAATCGCACCCCAGTGCCCGCACATCAACCGGCATATGCACCGCCGCCTGCGACCCGTCCACCAGCACCGGAACCCCCTGCGCGCGCGCGCCCGCGCAGATCGCGGCCACATCGACCACCGTGCCCAATACATTGGACATATGCGTGACCGCCACCAGCTTGGTGCGCGGGCCGATCGCATCGATCACGGCCTGCGGGTCCAGCGATCCATCCGCCGCTGTCTCGACCCAGCGGATCACGGCACCTTGGCGTTCGCGCAGGAAATGCCAGGGCACGATATTGGCATGGTGCTCCATGATCGAGAGCACGATCTCATCGCCGGGCTCGAACCGGGGCATGGCCCAGCCATAGGCCACCAGATTGATCCCCTCGGTCGTGCCGGTGGTATAGATGATCTCATCCTCATGCGCCGCATTCAGAAACCGCGCAAGCTTGCCGCGCACGGCCTCGTATTTGTCGGTGGCCAGATTCGACAGATAATGCAGGCCGCGATGCACATTGGAATATTCCTCGGCATAGGCGCGGGTCACGGCGTCGATCACGGCGCGCGGCTTTTGCGCGCTGGCGCCATTGTCCAGATAGACCAGCGTTTTGCCATTCACTTCGCGATTCAGGATCGGAAAATCCGCGCGAATCGTGTCGATATCAAGCATCGTCAGACAGCTCCTGCACCGATCCCGAACATCGCCAGCAGGATCGCCAGCGCCATCGCGATCGCAAAGACCGAAAAGATGATCCCGATTGCCACCTTGAGCGGCGAGACAAACCCATGCAGCGCCATGATGAAATGCGTCAGCAACCACATGAAGACCACGAGTGCCGCGACCGAGATCAACCCGAAAAGGGGCGGGATCACCAGCAAAGCGACCAGTTGCACCACCTGGAAGACCAGCATCACGAATTGCAGCCATGCAATCAGCATCAACGCATCGGGAAAGGCACCTGTCCCCCCCAGCGCCCGCCCGATTCCGTGCACCGCGACCACCATCGCCAAGAGGGCCGAAGTCTGGAACATCGCCATGAACAGCAGACTGCCCTCGAACCCGCCCTCTTCCATCATCAGGACAGAGGCCTGCCCCAGCAGCACACTCAGGACGATGACAATGACAAAGCCCAGCCAGCGCGCATCATCGGGCACATTCATCGCAAGCAAGCGCTCGGCGGCGGCCTTGGGCCTGGTCAGGGTTTCGCGCACCATCGCGCTGATCGTCGAGATCGTCAGATCCATCGCTTGCTTTCTCCGTCACCTCGGGCGCGTCAGCCCGCGTTCTCTCGCGTCAGCCGTGCCACGCTGCGCAACCCCGCGCCCAGTATGTAGAGAAAAGCCGCCAGCACCACAAACCCGAATAGCTGCACGGCGACCGATGGTCCCAGCAAACCGCGCAAGCCGCCATGCACCAGCATCAGGGGCGCAATCGCCACCAGCGCCCAGAACAGCGCCAGCCGCACGCGCAACCCGGCCACCGGCCCCGATACCAGCCGCGTTCCAAGTTGCAACAGCCCCGCCACCCCGTAGAGGATCAGCGGCAGCATGAACATCACCCCAAACAGCGCGCCCCCCAGCCGCTGCTCGAAACTGATTGACGGGTCCAGCGCGGCCGCGCGCGACAGCGCGGGCCATTGCGACAGAAAGATCAGCCCGCAGGCCAGACACAGGAAAAACAGCAATTGCGGCTCGCGCACGCCCTGGGCATCCAGCGCCGCCACCACGCGCCCGGGGGCACGGTAACTCCGGGCAATATTGCGCATCAGCGACATCCGCTATCCCTGACCTGCTTTCATCTTTGCAAAAATATCCCGCGGGGTCGCCATTGTCGCGCCATTGGTCCGAGCGACAATGGCGACGCGGGGGGCAGCGCCCCCCAACCCCACCAAACTCAGGCGCGCCGTTCCAGCCAGGCTTCCATCCGCTGGCGCAAATCCTCGGCCAGATCGGGATCGGCGATCTCGTCCAGCGCCTCGGCCAGAAAGGCCAGGACCAGAAGCAGCTTCGCCCGGTCCTCGGGCAGGCCACGTGCGCGCAGATAGAACAGCTGGCTGGGATCAATCTCGCCCGAGGTCGAGCCATGGCTGCATTTCACATCATCGGCGTAGATTTCCAGCTCCGGCTTGGCCAGGAATTGCGCATCCTCGTCCAGAAGCAGCGACTGGCTGATCTGGTAGCCATCGGTCAGTTGCGCGATCTGATCGACAAGGATCTTGCCCTGAAACACGCCGACAGCCCCGTGGCGCAGCACTTTCTTGAACACCTGACGGCTTTCGCAGCGCGGCGCGCCATGGGTGACAAAGACCGTGTCATCATGGTGGAACGCCCCGTCGCCCACTGTCGCCCCCGCCAGATGGGCAGAGCCTTCGGCCCCGTCCAGCCAGACCACGCCCTCGTTGCGGATCAGTGCGCCATTGGCCGTCAGCGTGAAAGATTTAAGCTGCGATCCAGCGCCCAGCCGCGCGAACAGATGCGTCACGCCTGCGCGTTCATGGTCGCGGCCCTGCGCGCGGACATGATGCAAGGTTGCGCCATCGGCGATATCGACCTCCATCACCTGATTGAACCGCGCGGCAACGGGGCCGTTTTCCAGAATCGTCGCTTCCGCCCCGGCCTCGACCCGGACCAGATGATGTACCATCGCATCGCCCTGCGGGTCCGACCGGTGATAGATGATCGCGACAGGCTTTTCCGCCCTGGCGGTCACACGGATGACCAGCCCCTCGGTCGCATATGCCGTGTTCAGGCTGGCAAGCGTGCGCTCGACCGGGTTCTGGGCGCGTGCTTCCAGCACACCGTACAGGTCACGCGCCCAATGCAGGTCATGCGCGCCCGCCTCGGTCAGCGTGCTGATCTCGACCCCGTCCAGCGCCAGCGCGTCAGAGGCCTCGGCATCGAACACCCCGTCAACAAAGACCAGCTTGACCCGGTCGAATGTGTCGAACAGCGGCGCTTCATCGCCCATGTCAAGCAGCGTCGCGTCCTGCGCGGCGGCATCGGTCAGGCGGCGGGGATCGGTGTATTTCCAGTATTCATCGCGCTTGACCGGCAGACCCATCGTTTCCAACCGCGCGCGTGCGTCCTTGCGCGCCCGCGTGATCCAGGCGCCGCCCTCGGGCAGCGACCGCCCCTCCAGCAGCGCCTGTGCGGCCTCGACTTTCTGTGCCTTGAGTTTCGCGCGCGGGATCATGCCGCGCCCTCCGCCAGCAGGTCACCATAGCCGTTTTCTTCCACTTCCAGCGCCAGTTCCGGCCCGCCGGATTTCACGATCCGGCCATGGGACATGATGTGCACGACATCGGGTTTGATGTGGTTCAGCAGCCGCTGGTAATGCGTGATGACCAGAAAGCCGCGATTGTCCGCGCGCAGCTTGTTCACGCCATCAGCCACCAGCTTCATCGCATCCACATCCAGCCCGGAATCGGTTTCATCCAGCACGCACATGCGCGGCTCCAGCATCGCCATCTGCAGGATTTCGTTGCGCTTTTTCTCACCGCCCGAAAAGCCCACATTGACCGGGCGCTTGAGCATCTCGGCATCGATCTGCAATTCCTTGGCTTTTGCGCGCACCAGTTTCAGGAACTCGCCCGCCGACAATTCGTCCTGCCCGCGCGCCATGCGCTGCGCGTTCACCGCCGTGCGCAGAAAGGTCATGTTGCCCACGCCGGGGATCTCCACAGGGTATTGAAACGCCAGAAACAGCCCTGCTGCCGCGCGTTCCTCTGGCTCCATCTCCAGCAGGCTCTCGCCATCCAGCGTGGCGGAGCCATCCGTCACCTCATATCCGTCCCGGCCCGAAAGCACATAGGACAGGGTGGATTTGCCCGACCCG
>PWWF01000365.1 GCA_003561595.1 Paracoccaceae bacterium
ATAGCCCTGGAGATATAATCTGCAAATTAGCGTATGGGCTATGAAGGGTGGGACAAGGGCTTACGCCCGAGATTCAAAGATCACGAAGCATGCCTCAAAGTGAAAACGTCACAAAGGGCGGGAAGCCGACTGTGAGATTGCGGCATAGCAATAGCAGCATTCTGTGAAAGCTGTCCTTCATTGCGGCTCTGTTGGTGGCATGGATGCTCTCCCCTTCTGTGATGTCTTGAACAAACGTCACCATTGTACACTGTGATGCCGTCGGGGGGTATCGATCCCACCAACAAAGCCCCCCTGTATCAGGGCGGTATAGCGAGCCTGCGGGAAATTTTTTCCCGGCCCTTGAAACCGGGACCGTGGCTTCCCAACTCCCCTCCAGCATCAAGAGAGGGGCTGGCGCCCTCGCCAACCTGCCGTGACCCGGCAAGGTGGTTCCCAACAGGGGATGCGGCCATGGTGGCAACCAAGGGGTCGTAGCGTATTGTCAGCCCTCCTCGTCTCAAACGCGGAGGTTTTTTTTGGACGACGCTTTGCATCAGGCCTATCGCGCGACGGATTACATCGTCCATGCGACCAGCCATTTCACCCTGCGTATCGATGACCCCAGCGCCGCCTGCGACGCGCTTCTGGCCGCGTATGGGGCGGACGGGGCGGCGTTTCTGACAGCGTGGAACCCGTTCAGCCAATCCCTACCCGATGCTGTGAACCACGCCGCCCAAGCCCGGCTTGCCGCCGATCTGACCCCCGTCAGCACGGCCATCCTGACAGGCGAAGGCAAGGGGCGGATCGGTAATTGGCCGCCAGAGCCAAGCCTGTTTGCCATCGGCATCACTGAAGCAGACGCCACCAGGCTGGCGCAGGCCTGCCGTCAGAACGCCTATGTCTGGATCGCGCGCGGCCAGCCTGCGCGGTTGGTCATCTGCGTCTGAACCGGCACACCCCAAAATTCCAGCGGCATTTGATGATCAGCTTGTGCGCCGCGGCATCCTGCCAAAAGCACTAAAGAGAGGAAGCCATCATGTATTTCCAGACCGGCCTGTTCACGTCCGAAAGCGTCTCGGACGGCCATCCCGACAAGATCTGCGACCAGATCAGCGACGCGATCCTCGATGCCTGCCTTGCGCAGGACCCGCATGCGCGTGTGGCCATCGAAGCGGCCATCAAGGGTGATCTGCTGTGCATCCTGGGCGAATTGACCACCACCGCCAGCATTGACCCTGCCGCCATCGCGCGCGGGGTGTTGCGAGATATCGGCCATGAGGTGGGCCGCTGGGGATTGGTCGCCGATCAGATGCGCATCATCACCAACATATCGCTGCAATCGCCCGAGATTGGCGCGGGCGTGGACGGGGCGGATCTGGGCGCGGGCGATCAGGGCCTGATGTTCGGCTAGAGCCCCACTTTGGGGTCCACGCCCGCAATGATGGAAAAGGCAATCGCTTCTGGGATCAGCGCGAGTGCAACCACAAGCCCCGAGAGCAAGTCCCCGCGAATATTGCCGGTCCATTGGCGGCGATAGGAATCGAATGTGATCATGTGAAATCTGTTCCCGACCGCGCTGCGCGCCGGGCACGCGTCGGCCTCTGGTCGTGTTCAGATTGTCCGGCGGATCAGCGGCCGGAAGAGCCAGCCGGGAGTTGCACCCGGCTCCAGGTTCGCTGCGTCTCGGCGTATCGGAAATCGCATGAGTTGCCAAGCCCGCAGGACTATGGTCGCCGCGCGATGCCCAGATTTACAGCGCAGCCGGTTCCTGCCGGAGCATGTATCGATCATTCACATGCACGGCTGCCGCCCCAACGGCGCGCGCGATCTCGCCAAAAGACCCCTGAACGACAGCAGGGTAGGGGATGCCCCCAAGGTCCAGTTTGTTCAAACGGGAATCGAGCAGCTGTGCCATCCGCGCGCGGATCTCGGACGGAAAGGCCCCGTCAATAATTACTTGCTCGAAATCGATCACAGCACTTGCTGACACGACCGCATGGGCCAGACTGCGCGCAGAACGCAGGATCCAGTCCGACAACACTGGCTCGAGTGCTGCCCAGTCAACAGGGCGCGAAAGCAGCACTTCACGGGGTTTGCCATGACGGGCGAGCATCTGGCCCAGAACAGACAGCGATGCATGATCGACAAGCCGGGTGCCGCCGGTTTCATCCGGGATGCGCAGGGGCCCCAGAGCGCCCGCATTGCCGCGACACCCGCGATAGACCGCGCCGTCCAGAACCACACCGCCCCCGATGAATGTGCCGATAAAGAAATACAGACTGTCGGGCCGCGCCTGCCGCGCACCGAACACCCATTCGGCATAGCAGGCCGCGGTCGCGTCATTCTCGACCAGGATAGGGCCGGGCAGGATGCCCGCCAAAGTCGCCCGGATGTCATGACCGCGCCAGACATCCATTTCATCCTGCAAGGCCCCGAAATCGCCTGACCAATGCCAGAGTTGCGACGGGATCGCGATTCCGCTGCCGGCAATATCGGCAAATGTGACGCCCGCCTGCTGCAGTAGCCCCGCCAGCTTCGCGCGCAGAAACGCGACCGTGCGTTCAGGTGTCGGGTAATCATGCGATTGCGAAACTTGCGCCCGCACAGCGCCGCAGATATCGACCAGCAAAAGGTCGAAGCCGCGGCGCCCGATCTTGAGGCCGACATATAACCGCGCATCAGGATTCAGGCGCATGGGTGTCGAAGGTTGTCCGATCCGCCCGCGCATCGGTTCACCACGCAAGAGCATCCCGTCCTGTTCCAGCGCATTGAAGATCATCGAGATGGCATTGGGGGAAAGCCCGGTGTCGCGGGTCGCCTCGGCCTTGGTCATGGTCCCATGACGCCGGATCAGGTGCAGCACCAGCCGTTCGTTGCTGTCGCGGACCGTTAGTTGATTAGACCCTTTCATCCTGTGCCCTGGCGCTTATCTGGCGGGGTTGACCTGCGGCACGGAGTGCTTCCGATCGGCTGGTATTCTGGCGAGACCGGGACGCGAAGTAAAGTCTGGTAAGCTTTCAATAGTAATTCATATGAATGTTTTTAATTTGACTGCTGCAGATAACACGTGCTATCCCGATTGCAGATCGCGCCGGTTCTGCTCTGATAATTGTCGTGGCAGACTTTAAGCGACCGCATCGCGGGAGGCGATGCGACCTGTGGGAGGGGGAGGGATGCTTCAATGCGCCATAACGCAGTTATGCGACCACATCATATCGTCGCAGAACGACACACGGCGCGTGCTAGTCGCACTTGCAGGGCCGCCCGGGTCGGGAAAGACAACATTATCGGTTGAAATCGCACGAGGCATCGACGCTATTGTCGGCAAGGGAAGCGCAGCGGTGCTGCCGTTGGATGGTTTCCACCACGACAATGACAGCCTGCAGCAGATAGGGCTGCTTGACCGCAAGGGCGCACCGGAAACCTTCGATGTTGCCGGGTTTGCGGCGCTTGTGGAGGCCGCAAGACGCGACAATGGCCCGCTGAGCTACCCGACTTTTGACAGGGTTGCCGACAAGGTGCAGCCGGACGCCAGGATGCTGGAGGCAGGCATCCGTTTCGTGATCTGCGAGGGCAATTACCTGCTTTTGCAGCAAGGGGGGTGGGCCGCGTTGCCCGATCTGTTCGACGTGACCATCATGCTGCGTGCCGACAAGTCACATTTGCGCAAACGGCTGGTTGCGCGGTGGTTGCAACACGGTCTTGCCCCGTCGCAGGCCGAAGCCCGCACAGATGGCAATGACATGGTGAACGCGGCGCTGGTTCTGGAACATTCTGCAAAGCCGGATGTCACCTTGGTGGCGCTGCCTGATGACCGGATCACCGTTGAATCCGCAGACAACATCATCCGCCGCACCGGTTGACAGACACCCCGAGAGGACGGGCAAACAGGGAGTATCGGAGAGCACAATGGCAGGCGTAAGCATCCGGAATGTCGAAAAGGCCTTCGGTGGTGTCCGTGTGATCCACGGGATCGACATAGAGATTGCCGATGGCGCTTTCGTCGTTCTGGTCGGGCCTTCGGGCTGCGGAAAATCGACCTTGCTGCGCATAATTGCCGGTCTGGAAGATGTGACCTCCGGGTCGATCCTGATCGGGGATACCGAAGTCAATGACATGGTCCCCAAAGACCGCGACATTGCAATGGTGTTCCAGAATTACGGGCTATACCCGCATATGACGGTCGCCCAGAACATGGGGTTTGCGCTCAAACTTGCGGGCACGGACAAGGCCGAAATCGCGCGCCGGGTCGAACATGCAGCGGGCATCCTGAACCTGACCCCGCTTCTGCAACGCTATCCACGCCAGCTTTCGGGCGGGCAGCGCCAGCGTGTTGCAATGGGCCGCGCCATCGTGCGCAACCCGCAGGTCTTCCTGTTCGACGAACCGCTGTCCAACCTGGATGCGAAACTGCGCGTGCAGATGCGCGCCGAGATCAAGCAGTTGCACCAGCGTCTGAAGGTGACGACCGTCTATGTGACTCATGACCAGATCGAGGCCATGACCATGGCCGACATGATCGTGGTGATGCATGACGGGGTGGTCAAGCAGGCAGGCTCGCCGCTCGAACTTTATGACCGGCCGGAAAACCTGTTCGTGGCCGGTTTCATCGGTTCACCCGCGATGAATTTCCTCGATGCGACTGTCCGGGGCGGCCAGCTTGTGCTGACCGACGGGCAGTCCCTGCCGGTGCCGGAGGGGGCCAGCCTGCGCGACGGGCAATCCGTTCGGGTCGGCATCCGGCCAGAGGATCTGACCGTCGCTGAAACCGGCCTGCGCACCCGGGTCCGCATTGTCGAGCCGACCGGCGCCGAAATCCATGTCGGCGCGGATCTGGGTGATACTCATATGACTGTCGTTCTGCGCGAACGCCATGACCTGCATCCCGAACAGGATCTGGTGGTGACGCCGCGCGCGGGTCAGATCAATCTGTTCGACCCCAAGACCGAGGCACGGCTGAACTGAACCGTGTCCACAGGCCCAACTTTTATCATGGAGGAGAGAGACTGATGACACAGCTTGCCAGACATTCCACCCTTGCCGGGGGGCTTGCCCTCGGGTTGACAATGGCGGGCAGCGCCGTCATGGCCGATGACATTACCATCCGCTGGGCGTTGCATCCGGGCGCCGAGGCCGATGCGGTGGTCGAGATTTTCGCGCCGCGCTACGAGGAGGAAACCGGCATCCGCGTGGTGGGTGAAATCCTTCCTGGTGACACGCTGCGCGACCAGATGTCGATCGAAGCCATCGGCGGCACAGGCCGCTGGCATCTGGGGTATCACAGCCCCGGCTGGTTCGGCAGCTTCGTCGATCACGTCATCGACCTGACCGACCTGATCGATCAATATGGCTTCGATGTGGACGCCTATCCCGAGTTGGTGGTTGACAGCCACATGCGCTCGGATGCCCGCCCTGGAGAGTTCATCGCCCTGCCGACAGCGCCCGCCGCGCCGATGATGATCTGGCGCTCCGACTGGTTCGAGCACCCTGACGAGCAGGCCGCCTTCGAGGCCGAGTTCGGGCGCGCGCTGACCCCCCCCGAGACGTGGAGTGAATTGCGCGAGGTCGCAGGCTTCTTCACCCGTGATGCAGGCGAGATGCTGATGGGCGAACCGCTGGAGCGGCCGATCTATGGCTGGAGCGA
>PWWF01000011.1 GCA_003561595.1 Paracoccaceae bacterium
GCCGCAACCGACCTGACGCGACGTTCGCGCGCGGTGGCCAAACGTGCGGCATTGCTGGCACGGCTGCATGGGTCACGGCTGGTGCTTGTTCACACGATCGAGCCCCGCAAGCAGACCGTCGCGCGTATCAGCCTGCGCAAGTTCACGGACCCCAACCGCAAGGCCGAGGCCCAGTTGCAGACGATCTGCGCGGCCTATCCCGATCTGGATATCAGCTACCGCATCCTGACCGGCCCGCCCGCAACGCTTGTGCCAGACCTGGCCGAAGAGATCGGCGCCGATCTGATCGTTCTGGGCCTGCATCTGCCCCGCCGCGTGCTGGAAACGCTGCGCCTGACCAATCTGGAACGGATCACGCAGGCCGCGCGCTGCCCTGTGCTGATCGCGCATCGCGACGAGATGACGCCCTATAGTCGTGTGCTGGGCGCGATCACCTTTGCGCCCGCCTCGGCGCAGGCGCTGCGTGTGGCCGCCCGACTGGCGCCCGAAGCCGAGATGCACGCCATCCACGCCATCGACAAGCCGATGCCTGCCAGGCTGCCCGTGGATGAGTTGATGAGCACATCCGAAATGACAGAGGCCGAAACCCTGCGCGATGCCTTCATGGCGAAGGATGATCTGCCGCCCTGCCTGCACATGCCCGAAATCGTCCCCGGCGGCGTGCATGAAGTGCTGCAGTTCCGCATGGCAGAACTGCAACCCGATCTGGTCGTCATCGGCAGCCATTCCGGGCGCGACACCGAGAATCTGGGCAATTACGCCCGCGACCTGATGCGCGCGCCGCCCACGGATATGCTGATCGCCAAGCCCGAATAGCGTGTTGCGCCCCCCGCATGGCCGTCATGCGCAAAAACCCTCGCACCTGTCCGAAATATGCGCTAAGAAATGGTTTAACGTTGAACCATTACTTCCGAGGAGGAGGGGGCGCCGATGGCCACGCGAAAATCCACCGCCAAATCAAATGTTTCCGCCGAGGAGCTTCTGGGCTTCTACCGTGACATGCTGCTGATCCGGCGATTCGAGGAAAAGGCAGGTCAGCTATACGGGATGGGCCTGATCGGCGGGTTCTGTCACCTCTATATCGGGCAGGAGGCTGTGGTTGTCGGGCTGGAATCCACCGCCAAGCCAGATGACAAGCGCATCACCACCTATCGCGACCACGGCCATATGCTGGCCTGCGGCATGGACCCCAAGGGCGTGATGGCCGAACTGACCGGGCGCGAGGGCGGGCTTTCCAAGGGCAAGGGCGGCTCGATGCACATGTTCTCCAAGGAAAAGCATTTCTACGGGGGCCACGGGATCGTGGGCGCCAATGTGCCGCTGGGCGCCGGACTGGCCTTTTCCGACATGTACAAGGGCAATGACAACGTCACCTTCACCTATTTCGGCGATGGCGCAGCCAATCAGGGCCAGGTCTATGAGACCTATAACATGGCAATGCTGTGGGACCTGCCCGTCATCTTCGTGATCGAGAACAACAAATACGCCATGGGCACCAGCGTGCAGCGCGCGACCAAATCCCCTTCGCTGTGGGAACGCGGCGCGGCTTACGGGATCAAGGGCGAGGAAGTGGACGGCATGGATGTGCTGGCGGTCAAGGCCGCTGGCGAAAAGGCCGTCGCCCACTGCCGCGCGGGCAAGGGGCCGTATATCCTGGAAATCATGACCTATCGCTATCGCGGCCATTCCATGTCCGACCCGGCCAAGTACCGCACCCGCGACGAGGTCCAGAAAATCCGCGCCGAGCGTGACGCGATCGAGCATGTGCGCGAATTGCTGCTGACCGGCAAACACGCGACCGAGGATGACCTCAAGGATATCGACAAGGAGATCAAGTCCATTGTCAACGACGCGGCGGAATTTGCCAAAGAGAGCCCCGAGCCTGCGGTCGAGGAACTCTGGACCGATATTTACGCGTGATTTGAGGGAGGAGATCTGATCATGGCAACCGAAGTACTGATGCCCGCCCTCTCGCCCACGATGGAAGAAGGCACGCTTGCAAAATGGCTGGTCAAGGAGGGCGATTCCGTGTCCTCCGGCGACATTCTGGCCGAGATCGAGACCGACAAGGCCACGATGGAATTCGAGGCTGTCGATGAAGGCGTGATCGGCAAGATCCTGATCGAGGCCGGAACCGAAGGGGTCAAGGTCAACACCCCCATCGCCGTGATGGTCGAGGAAGGCGAAGACGTGCCCGCCGAGAGCCCCAGCGCAGAAACTGCCCCTGCCCCGTCCGCGCTGAACGGCTCCGAGGGCAAGACCGCCGCGCCCGCTGCGGCCGCCCCGATGCCAGAGGCCCCCAAGGCCGATACCAGCCCCGACTGGCCCGAAGGCACCGAAATGAAATCCCAGACCGTGCGCGAGGCCCTGCGCGACGCCATGGCCGAGGAAATGCGCAGCACGGACGAAGTGTTCGTCATGGGCGAAGAGGTGGCCGAATATCAGGGCGCCTACAAGATCACCCAGGGGCTGCTGGATGAATTCGGTGCGCGCCGCGTGATCGACACGCCCATCACCGAACACGGCTTTGCCGGGATCGGGGTTGGCGCGGCCTTCGGGGGCCTTCGCCCCATTGTCGAATTCATGACCTTCAACTTCGCCATGCAGGCGATTGACCAGATCATCAATTCCGCGGCCAAGACGCTCTACATGTCGGGCGGGCAGATGGGCTGCCCCATCGTGTTCCGCGGCCCCAATGGCGCGGCTGCGCGCGTCGCGGCCCAGCACAGCCAGTGTTACGCGGCCTGGTACAGCCATGTACCGGGGCTCAAGGTTGTCATGCCCTATTCGGCAGCAGATGCGAAAGGTCTTTTGAAACAGGCCATCCGTGACCCGAACCCGGTGGTGTTTCTGGAAAACGAAATCCTCTATGGCCGCAGCTTCGAGGTGCCGGTTCTGGACGATTTCACCATCCCCTTCGGCAAGGCCAAGACCTGGCGCGAGGGCAGCGATGTGACCATCGTCAGCTTCGGCATCGGCATGACCTACGCGCTCGAGGCCGCCGAGCGTCTGGCCGAAGACGGGATCGAGGCCGAAGTGATCGACCTGCGCACCATCCGTCCCATGGATACCGATGCAATCCTCGCCTCGGTGATGAAGACCAATCGTCTGGTCACGGTCGAGGAAGGGTTCCCGCAAAGCTCGGTCGGCAATTACATCACCTCGGTCGTGATGGAACGGGCCTTCGACTATCTCGATGCGCCGGTCATCAACCTGACCGGCAAGGATGTGCCCATGCCCTATGCCGCCAATCTCGAGAAACTCGCGCTGGTCACCACCGATGAAGTGGTCGAGGCCGTGCGCAAGGTCACTTATCGCTAAGGGGGGAAGCGACGATGCCGACAGAAATCCTTATGCCCGCCCTCTCACCCACGATGGAGGAAGGGACGCTCGCGAAATGGCTGGTCAAGGAAGGGGATGAGGTCGCCTCGGGCGATATCCTGGCCGAGATCGAGACCGACAAGGCGACGATGGAATTCGAGGCCGTGGATGAAGGCACGATCGGCAAGATCCTGATCGAGGCCGGGACCGACGGGGTCAAGGTCAACACCCCCATCGCGGTCCTGCTGGAAGAGGGCGAGTCCGCCGACGATATCGGCAGCGCCCCGGCCCCGGCCGAGCCCCCCAAGGACACGCCGCAGACCGAGGCGAAAGCCGAAGGCCCCGCCAGCGATGCACCGGCAGCATCCGCACCCGCCGCGCCGAAATCCGGCGATGGCACGCGCATCTTCGCCTCGCCGCTGGCGCGGCGCATTGCCGCCGACAAGGGGCTGGACCTGTCGCAGATCACGGGCTCGGGCCCGCATGGCCGGATCGTCAAATCCGATGTCGAGGCCGCCAAACCCGCGGCCGCGGCCCCCACGAAAACCGACGCCTCCGCCGCCAAAGCCGATGCGCCCGCCGCCAAAGCGGCCCCCGCTGGCCCCTCGGCCGATCAGGTCGCGCGCATGTATGAAGGGCGCGACTATGAGGACGTCGCGCTTGACGGCATGCGCCGCACAGTGGCCGCCCGCCTGACCGAGGCCAAGCAGACCATCCCGCATTTCTACCTGCGCCGCGATGTGACGCTGGATGCGCTGATGGCCTTCCGCGCCGATCTGAACAAGCAGTTGGAACCGCGCGGCGTCAAACTCTCGGTCAATGATTTCATCATCAAGGCCAGCGCCATGGCGCTGCAGGCCGTGCCCGATTGCAATGCCGTCTGGGCGGGCGACCGGATGCTGCGGCTGAAACCCTCGGATGTGGCCGTCGCGGTCGCGGTCGAGGGCGGGCTGTTCACCCCGGTCCTCAAGGACGCGCATCTCAAATCCCTCTCGGCGCTCTCGGCCGAGATGAAGGACCTCGCCACCCGTGCGCGCAACAAGAAACTCGCGCCGCATGAATATGTCGGCGGCTCCATGGCCATCTCCAATCTCGGCATGTTCGGGATCGAGAATTTCGACGCGGTCATCAACCCGCCCCATGGATCGATCCTGGCCGTGGGGGCCGGGCTGAAAAAGCCCGTGGTCGGCGCAGATGGCGAGATCAAGGTCGCCACGGTCATGTCGATGACCCTCTCGGTCGATCACCGTGTGATCGACGGCGCGCTCGGGGCCGAATTCCTCAAGGAAGTGGTCAGCTATCTCGAAAACCCGATGACCATGCTGGCCTGACGCTGGAACAGGGGTCCCATCCGCCCCCTTTCATCTTTGTCCAAATATCCTCAGGGGGGTGAATTGGGCCAAAGGCCCAAGAGGGGGGCGCGAGCGCCCCCTTCGCCTGCGCCGCAGCGCATTGTCTCAGGAATGCGCCTCGGCCCAGCGATACAGCAGGTCCTGCTGCAACCGCCGCGCCTGACCGGCCCAGGCGGATGTCCCTTCAGGCCGGTCCACGGCCCCGCCCGCGACCTGCGCGCGGCGCGGCAGATCGGCGGCGCAGACCGCAAAGGCCAGATCACGCCCGCCCGGCCCGCGCAGATACCCGCCCAGCGCCGAGACGAAATAGAGCGTGCCGGTCTTCGCCCGCACATCCAGCCCGGGATTGGCAATGACCCGGCCCTGCGCATCGCGCAAGGGATGTTCGCGCAGCAGCGCGCGCAATGCCCCTTCGTTGCCCGCGCCGCGAAACATCGTGGCCAGATCCGCCATCGACACGCGCGACGCCGCCCCCAGCCCCGAATGATCGACCAGCCGCGCGCTGCTCATCCCATAGCGCGCCCGCGCCCAGTCCGACATCTGCGCACCCGAGGCTGCAAGGCTTGCAGGTCGCGCCCCGCCTGCCGCACTCGCGCTCATGCCGATCGCCTCGGCGCTGATATTGGTCGAGAAGCGCAGCATGTCACGCAGCATTTCCTGCAGGGGTTGCGACCGATGCGTGACCAGATCACTGCCCGCAGGCAGGGTCTGGCTGCGTTCGGGCGCGGGCAGGCTGATGCCCTGCCCTGCGGCCAGCGCACGCAGCACCTCGCCTGCATAAAGCTCTGGCTGGCGCACGGGCAACCAGCGCGATCCGGAATTGCCAAGCGCGCTGCGCGCCACGCTCCATTCATCGCGTCGGTCGCTGCGGTGATAGGTATAAAGCGGGCCGGACCGCGCCACGACCTGCATCACCGCCATGGAAACCGCCGGGCGGTGTCGGTTCGACC